>JAQTZZ010000023.1 GCA_028687545.1 Candidatus Wallbacteria bacterium | reverse complement strand
AGTTTTCCGGATATGTTGAAATGTCTCTGGAAATACCGTTTGAAGTGCCGAATTTTGTTCGAAAATAGTTAAGATGCAATCTTGAAGACCAGTTTTTTCACCTGCAGAGGTTCTGATACAGCCAGGCATGGCTGATGAGCATCCCAGGGGTAGAAAACAGCAAATTCACCGGTTCTGAGTATCAGTTCAGTGCAATTTTTGCTTGCATAATAAGCTGCATCCTTTTCGGGAGTATATTCCTGTATCGGCATACACCTTTCCAGATGTGAAATCCTGATGATTTCTTCACCTGAAATCATCAGCTGCAGGTCAAGATAATTACGATGAGCTTCCAGACTGACTTCCGGATTGACCTGTGTTCTGTAGTCATTTAAAAGAACAAATAAGTCTCTGTTGTCAAGTTCGGTTTCCTTCTTAGCATATTTCTCCAGATCGGTTTTGCGCAGGAATTCCCCGATCTGAGCGATCGCTGGTATTCCGGGAAGATAGAGCCGATGATTTTTCCATAAATCCCAAATCATTTTTACCTCTTTTGCACTTTACCTTTAGGTTTTAAGTTTCTTTTTTTCTGCAGCCGGAAAGAGAACATTGTTGAGGATGAGGCGATATCCAGGTGAATCAGGATGCTGGGAAAGATCAGTGAATTTATCATAAACAGCGTGCGAGTAATCCTCAGGATCATGCCCCGCGTAAAAGGTGAACGATCCTTTACCGAATTTGCCATAAATATACTTCACGCAATTGTCGTCAACTTTACCCAGGATGGTCGTTCCTTTTTTTACTCTGGGAGTCGTATAGGAAGTAGTCAGGCCGAAAAATCCTTTGATCACCCGCTCGTGGCATTGAGTCAGCAGGCAGGGGATCGGATCAAATTTGGCTGAAAAATCGAAAAGCGAGAATGGGCGGGCCATGATCCGTTCAGGCGTGTTGGCGTGGTTGTAATCTATATCAGAGATATAACCTGTCTGAGGATCGGGATTAACGGTAAATCCTTCAAAGGCCAGTGTTTTTGTATAATCAAGCTTGGAATTGAAATCCTGAGTAACCGGAGTGCCGTCAATTTCAGGTGGCACAATGTCAATTCCATCAGCGGCAAGAGCTATGTCCAGAGTTTCAGTGGAATAGCACATTGCAAACAGCAGCCCCCCCTGATCCACGAAACCGGCAATTTTACCGGCTACAGCCTTTTTTTCGTCAGCTACAGACTGAAAGCCCAGGTCATGAGCCAGTTTAGTGGCTTGGAATACAGACTCCTGATACCATTCAGCGTTTCTGAATGCAGTATAAAATTTTGAGTATTGAGAGGTGAAATCTTCATGATGCAGATGCAGCCAGTCGAATTCAGAAAGTCGTCCAGCGATTATATCCTGATCATAGATTTTGGTATAGGGAATCTGTGCATAATCGAGCGCTAGAGTTACAGCGTCATCCCAGGGTTTGGCACTCTCAGGAGTATAAACTGCGATTTTTGGAGATTTCTCAAGGTGGATGGATTCCATGTTGTTATCGCTGATCTCTTTATAGATCAAAGCCTCAGCAGCAGAATCTACAATCTGGCAGGTTATACCCCATTTTAAAGCCATCTCAGCCAGGGACTGCTGATTAGGCAACAAAAACGACCCACCCCTGTAATTCAGGAGCCATTTAGCAGTATCACCCTGTTTGAGGCAGGCATAGGTTAAACCATAAGCCCGAAGATGATTGCTCTGCCCGCTGTCCATCGGGACAAGAATTTTTCCACTTTCTGCATGGGCGCAGGCGTAAAACAGCAGACAGCAAAAAATCAGTTTATTGATTGATTCTGTAATTCTCATATTTCAAGCTGAAATTCTGGGCTTTTGAGTCCTGAGCTGCATTGACTGATACATTATCGAAAACGACGAATTTCCCTTCATTTCTATATGTGACCGTAATCGCTGCAGATAAATTGCTGCCGCTTGCAGCTGCGTTCACCACTCTGAATTGCTTATCAATCCTGATCAGCAGTTTCTGAACCTTTTCATTTTTGGACAGGGCTTTCATTGCTACCTCAGTTCCAGTTTCTACCGTGCTTATGCCTGTAATGGAATACTCGGTTTGAAGTTTTGCCAGGCCGGCATTGTAATCCGCAAAATCCGTCTTTCCGATCATTTTTTCAAGTAACGGCTGGACCAGTGTTTTCATCTGGTCCGGGATATTTTCAGGAAGCTTGTAACTTAAATTGAAGGCACCTTTTTTATACGATAAAATCAGGCGGGGCATGAAACCCGAAAGTTCCGCCATGCCAGGATCGGAAAAATTCACCTTCATTTCACAATCCAGACTGTTCAAACCTTCCTGCTGAAAAGGATTGAATATTTTCTCCAGGATTTTTCGTTCATCCTGAGCAAATAAAAAAAAGGCCGGCAGGATTAGAACCAGGATCAGAATTCTTTGCATATATCCTCCAGTGTCAGATTTTATTTTATCAACAATACCTTGGATTTTCAATCAAATCACTTTATAATCTTGATTTCGAAATACTCAGCCGCTAACATTTAACCATGAATCCTCTGCTATTTCTATCTAGACTTGTCACACGGAATGCAGGCCATTTTATTTCCGGCTGGAAATATCCTCTGGCAGTTTCTTTTTCTCTTACTGACCGCTGTCAGCTCTCATGCCCTTACTGTGCAATCCCCAGCCGGGGTCTGAATGAGCTTTCTACCTCCAAAGTCATCAGAATTCTGGAGTCGCTTAAAAGACTTGGCTGCCTGAGATTGGGATTCACCGGCGGTGAACCTCTACTCAGAGATGATATTTCTGAAATCGCAGAATTCGCTTGTAAACAGGGATTTCATCTGACTCTTAATTCAAACGGGATTCTGCTGGAAGAAAAAAAGAGCATCTGGCAGTATTTCAAGACTTTTTTCCTGTCCCTGGAAGGTAACACAGAAACGCAGAAATTATTAAGAGGCAGGCCTTCCACTGAAGAAATCCTGCGCCTGATCAGGAAACTTGTGGCTTCCGGAAAAAAAGTGATTACTGCTACAGTTCTCTGCAGGGAAAATCTGGAAGATGTCGATTTTATCCTGGAGAAAGCTTCGGAAATTGGATTCTATGCAGATTTTGAACTTTTTTCGCCCCACAAACTCAGCGGTGATTTCAGTTATCCCGGTAACACCCGCCTGATCAGCGTCATCGAAAGACTTCAACAACTGGAAAAAAAAGGAGCCAGAATCGCCAATTCAAGTGCCAATCTGAGGCTTCTGAAAAAAGCCTTGAAATCAGGTAAGTTCCCCCGCCGGATGAAGTGTTTTGCAGGGAAACTTTCTGCATTCGTTGATACTGACGGCAGCTTTTATCCCTGCTTCGATCTGCGTGAAAAGATTCCTCCCGCTCAGGAATTCAGGGAAATACCCCCACAGAATGATTACTGCTCTTTCTGCCGCTGCAATGGTTCTCTTGAGTTCAATGCCTGTTATAGCCTGTATTTTCAAGCGATTCTCCGTAACTTCAAATGGTGGTGAGTTTATGATATATTGTTGGCACGGATCAGCATCAAACCGGAGTTTAATTTGTCTGCCAGGGAAATAATAAATTTACTGAAATCAGACCAGGAAAAAGACCGTAAGCAGGTGGTAGTATATCTCACCAGAAATCTCAGCGATGAAAACACCAAGCTGCTCCAGAACATAGCGGAAAACGATCCTTCGACAGAAGTCAGATTTTTCGCCAAGAAAGCCATCAGGATCCTTAAGGACGGCGGGTTGATGGAACCTGGCTGGCTGGAAACCCAGCGCATAGATTTCAGCAAATTCAAGGTTTTCAGCGAAATCACTCAGATCGAGAAACTCCAGGTGATTCAGGGATTGATAATTTCAGACGACAAAGTCGATGCTCTGTCTCAACTGGTGCTTTACCTCAACAATGACCAGGACCCTACAGTGATTTCAGCTCTCCTGACGGCAATCGGCAAGCTCGGCAGCGAACAGGAAATCAATCTGATCGTTCCGTACCTTGAAAATGAGAATTCAAGGATCAGGGCGAGCGCAGTGGAGTCCCTTGAATACATCGACAATCCCAAGTGCTACCCCCATATAATGACAAGATTCGATGATGAAGACAACCGTGTGCGCGCCAATGCCCTTAAAGCTGTGAGCAAGCTGAATCAGGCACGAGCCATGGAAGTGATCCGAAACATGCTGCAGTCCAAGATGCCGAGCATGATTGCTTCCGCTGCTTTCGTCCTCCAGTATTACCCTGCGGAAGAGAATATTGAGCTGCTGCTGCCGCTGCTTGACAATCCAAATCTGAGCATTAAAAACAACGCCCTGCGGACATTGAGAAAATACCAGGACAAAGGGATGCAGAAAGTGGCGGATATTTTCCTGAAAAAATCCCTGGATTTTCTGGAACACCGCAAGGAGACCGTTGAAACCCTGGAAAAAGAACTGGACCATGCCCTTGAGATTAATCTCGATGAGGACAGCTCCAGTAAAGCAAAACCGGTCAGCCCTCTCAGACGGGAACCGGAACCTGACAGAATTTCAAAAATTCCCCCAATCTCAAGAATCTCAATCAAACGGGAGGATCTTACTTCCGCCAAACCTTTACAGCTCAGCTTGAAAACTCCGGAAATTCCTGACTGGTTGAAATCACCTCAGTTCAAGATCGCAGCTATGATCCTGCTGATTTTCATCATTTTGATCTACAATCTTATTTTGTTCAGCCTGAATGACCCGGGTGCCGTGCTGCGCCTGCATTCAATCGGATTAATCGGCATATCTCAGGTGATTTCGCGGTTTAGCGAAGCCTTTGACAAAGAGGACAGCAATTCGAAGATCCTGATGGCCGGATCCCTGCTGAAACTGAAAGCAGCCCCTAAAGATTCGCTTCCGCTGCTTTTCTGCGGCCTCAGAGACTCTGACCCCAGAGTCCGTGCGGAGTGCAACAATCTGCTG
Organism: Candidatus Wallbacteria bacterium; assembly: GCA_028687545.1. Classification (NCBI taxonomy): domain Bacteria; phylum Candidatus Walliibacteriota; species Candidatus Wallbacteria bacterium. The sequence continues at coordinate 56,182 of JAQTZZ010000023.1, read as the reverse complement.
GACAAATACCTGCAGCAGAATGATTCGCTCCCTGCTCTTTTGTTTCTTCAGCAGAGTAAAAACCAGGCAGACTCGGTACTTTCCGGAAAAAAAATCAGCGCAGCCGCTGAAACAGAGCAAGGCAGAGCAGCATTAAGCAAATCTCTGGACAACGAAAACCCGCTCATCCGGATCCAGGCTCTGATCGCGCTTGGAAAAATTGCCGGATCTGAACCGATACTGCTGAAAATGCTGTCTGATTCCGTCCCGGTGGTAAGGCTTGCGGCACTTGAAGCACTGCTCACTTCCAGCTCCGGAGAAATAGCCGCCCTGGCCGTTACCGAATGCCTGATTGACGAGAATGACGAAGTCAGAAATTCAGCGCTTGGGTATCTGCGAAATTTCAATTCATTCCCGCCTGAATCTGTTCCCAGATTAGTCAAAGCACTGAAAAGCAAAAATCAGGAAATACAGCGTTCCGCCGCATTGGCTCTGGGAATGACTGGTTGTAAGAGCAGTGAAGTCATCGCCGCCCTGGTCAATGTGATTCCCGACGGGAGCGGGCAGGTGAATCTGAACGCCATTACTTCGCTCCAGAAACTTGGATGCCAGTCCACATCCATTCCCGAATTGATCAAATCGCTTTCAGATCCCAATCCTGTCACCTGCCGTTCAGCCTCAGAAACACTTGCAGGACTTCTGAAAACTCCGACCACCATTCCTGCTCTCATCACCTGCCTTTCAAGTCAGGATCCCAGAGTCAGACTGTACGCCGCAGAATCCCTGGGAAATTTCGGTAAGAAAGCCTTGTCTGCTTATCCCCTGCTGCTCGAAAACCTCTCCTCCTGCGATTCAGATGACTTCCCAAAGTATCAGACCGCACTGGAAAAAATCGGTCTGGACGAACCCGGAGCACTTCCCTACCTGATAAAAGCTCTGTCCGTCGATGGCCTCAGGGTCCGCACCTTTGTGATCCAGTCAATTGGGAAATATCAGAAGGCTTCATCAGGCGCGGCACAGGCCCTGGCGGATATTTTTTCAACCCCAAACCGTGAAATCCGCTGCCTCATTCTTCAAACCATCGGAGTCATCGAACCCGATTTCAGGATCGCCTATCCCCTGATCCTCTCAGCCTTTAAAGATAGAAGTAATTATGTCCGGTCCCAGGCCGAGGCATCTTTGAGAAATCTGGTCTCAACCGTAGAAACCCTGCCTGAACTTCTGGATGCCCTGAAAAGCACTGATCCTTACATCCGCTCCACAGTTGTTGCGTCGCTGGGTTTCTATAACCGGAACCAAAGCTTGGCAATCCACTCCCTGATTGAATCGCTTAAAGATAGCGATACAGCAGTGATTACTAATGCTGAATCTTCCCTGGTCAGGTTCGGTTCCGCCGCTGTTTTGGACTTGATCCCGATCCTGGAAAGCAGCGATACAGGTGAAGTCAAATCCGCGCTTAGAATACTTGACCGGATCGGCGGTTTATCTGCATCCATCCTGCCCTCGATCCTGAAAAAACTGACTGACCCGGATCTGGAAATTCATCACTGTTGTTTAAAGATCATTGGGAATCTCCGGGCTGGGGCTGATACTATCCAATTACTGATCAAGTCCCTGAATGAAAAAGACCCGGAATCCAGACGCCTTGCTGCAATTGGGCTGGAAAAGGCAGGTAAAGATGCCGGGGAAGCTGTCCCAGCCCTGACTGGTGTTTTAACCAGCGATGATCCATATCTCCGCCAGTTCGCAATCAAAGCCCTGGACGCCATCACAATCGACAAAGTCGAGGCATCTCCTATTTTTATCAAAGCTCTCGATTGCAGCGATTCCTATCTGAGGGAGTATGCAGCAGCAGTATTGAAAAAACTGGAAAATGACCAGGCCAAAGCTTTGCAGGCATATGCCAGGGGCCTCTCAGACGGGGATTCTTTTGTCAGGTTGCATTCGGCTAAATCTCTGGGCAGAATCGGGTCCGGCGCTATGGGGCAACTGTCTCTCCTCAGGCAGATCGCAGTGAATGATGAGAATTACAATGTACGTGTCGCAGCCCTGGAAGCAGCCAACGTCATTGCCGCATCCGGGAAATAGAAATCGATCGGTTCATTGATAAAAATTGCATCTCTGTGGTAAAATCAGCAAATCTAAGATTTCCTGGAGGTGCTATGATTAGAATCGCGATTTTGTCAGTATTTCTACTGCTTTTTTCGCTGGTGCTTGCGGCCGACAAAAAACCTGCTGCGCCGCAGAATACCTCTGACAAGGCCAGACCGGCAGGACAGATGCCGCCACAGATGGGACGCATGAACGGTTTCAGGAACATTGATTTTCGCGTTCCCTCCTTTGAAGAACTTGACAGAGACCATAATGGAACCCTGGACAGGGACGAATTCGCGGTCTGCATGCAGGAACTGACACAGCTGACAAGCATTGTCATGCAGATCAGACAGATCGTGGGCGGAGCTGGAGCAGAGAACCGGGACATGAACGGCGGCATGATGCAGCAGTTTATTTTGAAGAAATTTGATACGGACAAGAACGGTCACCTGGATTCGAAAGAAATCAGCGCCTGGAACAGCGCCCGCCAGACGATTGAGAAGAAATACGATCAGAGCGGCAAAGGCCAGATCGAACCTCAGCAGAGAAAAGCAATGATGGAAGAGATCATGGAGATGCTTGGAATGCCAGCTCCTCCGCAGAATCCGCAAACTCCCCCACCATCACCGGACGGTAATCAGTAATCCGACTTTGAGATTGTAATAAAGGGGAGCCTGTCTCCCCTTTCTGATTCCGGATTACACACAGTCAAAATACAGTCAGATTAATAACCTTATCTGCGTAAGGCGCAATTTGTAATAATTTGTAACAAATTGTAACTTGTCCCAATCTTTATTCAGAGTTATACTTCGGCCAGGAACCGAATTTGAGTCCCGGGGGCAGCATGCAGAATGCAAGATCGATTTATATCCTCGTTTTATTGATTTTCTTTTTTACATCATCAGTTCAATCCGGCAATCTGGACGGGAATTATTCAGGTGTAATGCTGCAGGGATTTCACTGGTATTCCTGGAAGTCTTCACCCTGGTGGGGTGTGATTGAGCAGAATGCCGGCAAAATTGCGGACGGGCATTTCACCATGGTCTGGCTTCCTCCCTGCTCAACTTCGGCAGCATCCGAAGGATACCTTCCAACCCGCCTGTCGTGTCTTGACACCCCTTACGGTACCAAAGATCAGCTCAAGAGCGCAGTCAATAAGCTCCATTCATACAATCTCAAAGCTCTCGCAGACATAGTGATCAATCACCGTTGCGGCACCAAGGACTGGGCTGATTTCACGGATCCGCAATGGGGACCTGATTCGGTCTGCTGCGACGACGAATGGCCCGGCGCACAAGGCGGTACAGATACCGGAGCCAGTTACAGCGCAGCCCGGGACATCGACCACAACAAGGAATATGTGCGCAAGAGCATCATCGACTGGCTGAAACTGCTTAGATCCGACGTCGGTTTCGACGGCTGGCGCTATGATTTCGTGCGTGGATATCACGGGAGTTTCACAGACATGTATAATCAGGCCACCACACCGTATTTTTCCGTAGGCGAATGGTGGGGAGACCTCAACATCAATAATCCTGACGTCAACCGGCAGATGATCTGCAACTGGCTGGATGCAGCAGGCGGCAATTCCGCGGCCTTTGATTTCACCACCAAGGGACTGCTGCAGCACTGCGTGACTACAAACGAATTTTACAGGCTCAAGGACAAAGACGGCAAGCCGGCAGGACTGATCGGCTGGTGGCCGGCCAAGGCAGTGACATTCGTAGACAATCATGACACAGGACCGAGCACTGGCGGTTCAGGCGGGCAGAATCACTGGCCATTCCCTGGCGACAAGGTGCTGATGGGCTATGCCTATATCCTGACTCATCCGGGCACTCCCTGCGTTTACTGGTGCCATTATTTCGACTGGGGCACTGGAATTCAAGCTGAGATCAAGAAACTGATCGAAATCCGGCAGCAGGCAGGCATCACCTCTACCAGTGACATCACGATTCCGATAGCTGACAATTCCAAATATGTAGCTCAGGTCGGTAAAAATCTGATCGTGAAGATCGGCCCTGGCGACTGGTCTCCAGCCTCAGGCTGGACTCTGGCAGCCAGCGGTGCCGGCTATGCGGTGTGGACAAAGTAAAGTTTTTCATGCTCTTAGATGCAAGATAAATATAATTACACCAAGAATAATTTGAATTATTCCCACAATCATCAGCATTTTCAGGGATGCCTTGTAGGGATTTAAAACAGAGTTTGATTTTTCAAGAGCTTGCATCGCTTTATAAGTTATGATGCAGACAACACCTGAAACAAATAAAAAATCTCCACAAAGATTAAGCAGTCTTTGATCATCATTCAGGAGATACCCGATTACTGCTGGAATCATTACTTTACTCAAATGTAACAGCCATCAGCGCATTGCCGCTGAGATCGCGGATCTTTTGGAAACCCGCTTTTTCGAAAGCCTTGAGAGGCCCCATCCAGGCATCACCTGGTGCGAGATCAGATTTACTTTTTGGATAGGCTTCGATTTTCCTGACACCTGAATTTTTCAGGTCAGCCACGATTCCTGATAAAAAAGCATTGCAGAGACCCTTCCCTCTTTGCGAAGGAATGATCAACAGGCAGGTGATGGCCCAGGTTTCAGAATCAGGTAAAAGATTAAACGCTTTCAGGAGTTTCGGCAGCCTGTCCCGCTGACCGGTCTGGCACCAGCCGCAGGGGACTCCGTCAAGATAAAGCAGATAGCCATCATATTCCCCGCTGCTGAACAGTTTGTTGCGAAGTTCACGGTTTTCTTTTGCAGTACGCTTATCCCAGCCGTCCCAGGTCGGCAGGTGCCAGGCCACGCAATTGCACCAGCCTTCTCCGTTTTCAGGGTCATGTACCCTGTAAAAATCAGGGATCAATTCTTGAGATAATCGTCTGATTTCGATTTTAATAAGAGACCTCTGCGGAATTCGATTTTCTGCCTGGTTACTCGGAAAGTCCGCTGATCAGAAGCTTGCCTACCTGATAATTCTGCATGAAAATGCTGAACTTGTCTTGATTGGGACCTGCCACGAAGTAGGGTGTGATTTCCGCAGAATTGCCGTAAGTAGAGGCAAGAGTTTTCTGAATGGTAGGTTCCAGAAAATAAATTCCCAGCCTGTCTGAAACCACATCTCCGATGGCCAGCGGCAGGAATTCGTTTTTCAAATCATAGAAAACCTTGCTTTTTTCCTTTTCGCTCAGGTTTTCCACGCCTGCATACTTGCTCATCACCCAGCCAACATTTTCGCCGGATGTATCGATTTTGGCAGCCATGTATTCAGCTGAAGCTTTGATGTTCGGAAGATAGGCCAGGTCGTTTTTCTCGGACAGCATGGGCGGACAGGTCGAAAATGGCGACATCAGCAGAAAAAGGGGATCAGGGAGGGCCTTCTGGAAATCCACGATCCCGGCGCAGCATTTGTCCAGCATCTCGAACTGGGTCACAAAGGCTTTTACGTCATGATTCCTTAAAGCCTGGGAAATCCGGTCGCAGATCAATACCAGCACGAATCCCTTGTCTGATTTTGCCGACAGAAGCTTGATCGATTTTTCCACCAGCAGAGAGAAAGATGGTTCATCTGCAGGCCTGTCCAGTTCGAAGCTCAGGTGGTTTTCAGTGAAAAGTCCAAGCACCTTGGTGTTGAGAGTGCTGCATTTCACTAGATCCAGGCGGTCGGCAAGCACTTTGTACCCCTGTTTCTCCGCGGTTCTTAGAAGATCCTTGCCGTCCTCCCTTACGCCACCCTGAGAATTGGACAGAAAATTGAACTTCCCGCCACCCATCACCAGATCAGGTTCCAGTTTCAGGAGGTCCAGGGCAAAGTCGTTTTCCTTGAATCTATTGGTGGAATGGGTGTAAAACGCAGCAGCCGGTGCAAAAGTCACTCTGGTGTCTGTTACGATGCCGATTGCTTTCCCGCTCTTCTGAGCTTCTTCCAGCAGTGTCGGCTTGACGCTGCCCAATGAATCCAGACTTAATTCGCCGTTATTAGCCCGTTCACCTGTAGCTATCGCTGACACTGCGGCGGCTGTGTCAGTAACCCAGGAATTGAAGGAATATGTGGAAAGGTAACCGCCGTGAGTCAGCTTCTCGAAATTCAACTTGCCGTAAGGCCCGGCAATAGCCATCCTGGCCAGGGAAAGACTTGCTGAATCAAGCCCGTTTATCAGAAAGATGATCTGGTTGTGCGGCCCTGCTGAATCAGCAGTAAAACCGCCAACTCCCAAACAAAAGATTGCCAATATGGTCAGGAATTTCTTCACAGCTCCTCCCGGAAACGCATGATGAAAAAATTTTATCACAGCCAGGGTTAAAAGTGTATTCTTTTTCGGCAGTCTGTCTGACGCTCTGCATTGCCATTTACAACCGGCAGGAATATAATTACGCAGAAATGAAATCCGGCAAGGAGCTAACGTGAGTCAATTCAGAGTCAGAATCGCCCCTTCTCCGACCGGCAGCACACATGTCGGCCTGGTCAGAAGTGCACTCTTCAACCAGCTTTTCTCAAAAAAAAATCAGGGTAAATTTATCCTCCGCATTGAAGATACGGATGAATGCCGCTCCACAAAAGAGTCCGAAGAAACCATCATCCGTGACCTCAAATGGGCCGGCATCCGCTGGGATGAAGGCCCGGACATCGGAGGTCCGCATTCCCCTTACCGCCAGAGCGAACGCACGAGCCTCTATCAGAAAATGGCGCGGCAGCTTGTAAGCTCAGGACATGCCTATTACTGCTTCTGCAGTGAAACTGATCTTGAAAGTAAAAAAGAAGCTGCCATGGCAAGCGGTGAAAACCCTCAGTACGATGGAACCTGTCGCAACATCCTCCCTGCCGAGGCCGAGAAAAGAGTAGCCTCAGGCGAAAACGCCACCATCCGCTTCCGGGTTCCACACAAAGATTATGTCCTGGACGACCTGGTGCGCGGACTGGTCACTTTTGAGGAAGGTATGGTTGGAGATTTCATCATCCTGCGCAGCAACAGCATTCCTATCTATAATTTCGCGGTGGTAGTAGACGATGTGCTGATGGAAATCACCCATGTCTTCCGGGGTGAAGAGCATCTTTCCAACACCCCACGGCAACTGATGCTTTATGAGGCTTTCGGCTATCCCCCGCCCCGTTTCGGACATCTCTCGATTCTTTTAGGTGCGGACAGGCAGAAGCTCAGTAAACGCCATGGAGCCGCCTCTGTAGCCGAGTTCAAAAAAATCGGCATCCTGCCGCAAGCTTTGACTAACTTCCTTTTTCTGCTGGGATGGTCTCCTAAATCGGATGAGGAATTCTTTTCTGCAGAGGAAATGGTGGAGAGATTCAACACTGAAAATCTGATCCGCAATCCCCAGTTTTTCGATGTGAAAAAACTTTTCTGGCTGAATCATCATTATCTCAGCCGACTGCCTGCCGATGAATACTGCAGGCTGGCTCTTCCCTTTTTACTGGAAGTTCATCCTGATCAGAAAGACGCTGACCCGGAATTCATGAAAAAAGTCCTGCTTTTCACCCAGAGCAACGTCGACAAGCTGTCCGATACCGGAGCAATTGCGAACTGGTTTTTCAATGAAGACATCAGTTACGAAGAAGCATTGCTGCCTGAATTGCCCGACAAAGATAAAATCAGCCGGCTTTTTTCGGAATATCTCGCGGAAATCGGGAAACTTCCGATACTGGAAAAAAATCTGATGCATGAGACGCTTAAGAAAGTCGGCAAAAGTTTATCCCTCAAAGGCAAGGAACTGTTCCTGCCATTCAGGCTTGCGCTGACCGGCAAGGAAGAGGGTCCTGGGGTGTACGATATCATTCATTGCCTTGGGATCGGAAAAACAACCCGGAGACTGGACAGATTTCTGAATTTTCTCGGGCGGAGAGATCATGAAAATCAGCTTTAAAAACACCTATAGCGGTCAAATTGAAGAGTTCCTTCCTGTGAAGCAGGGTGAAGTCGGCATGTACACCTGCGGCCCCACCGTATATAACTATGCTCACATCGGAAATTTCCGCACCTATATTTTCGAGGATCTGCTGCGCAGATTTCTGATCTCTGCCGGATTCAGCGTGACTCAGGTGATGAATATCACTGACATCGAAGACAAGATAATCCGTGACTCAGTCGCCCAGGGAAAATCTCTCCAGGAATTCACTGAATTTTATACCAGGGGATTCTTCGAGGACATGAAATTTCTAAACATTGAGTCTGCTGAACACTACCCCAGGGCTACAGCCCATGTTCGGGAAATGATAGAAATGATAGAAATCCTTAAATCCAAGGGATTTACTTATGAAAAGGACGGCTCCACCTATTTCCGCATCTCAGATTTCAAGGATTACGGGAAACTCTCCAAGATCGACCTTGCAGGAGTCAAAACAGGACTCAGATACGATACTGACGAGTATGAAAAAGATGATGTGCGCGACTTTGTGCTCTGGAAAGCCTGGAAAGAAGGAGAGCCATTCTGGGATTCACCGTTCGGAAAAGGACGGCCAGGCTGGCACATAGAATGTTCAGCCATGAGCAAGAAATACCTTGGCGAAACATTCGATATCCACTCCGGTGGAGTAGACAACATCTTTCCTCATCACGAAAATGAGATTGCCCAGTCCGAAGCAGCCTCTGGCAGGAAATTCGTCAGATACTGGCTGCACAGCGAGCATCTGATTGTGGACAACAAAAAAATGTCCAAATCCCTGGGTAATTTTTATACTCTGCGCGACCTGACAGACAAAGGCTTTCAGCCGCTCGGGGTCCGCTACCTGCTGCTTTCAGCCCATTACCGCAGCAAACTGAACTTCACCCTGGAAGGTTTGGAAAATGCCGAAAAAACTGTGAAAAGGATCGGCGAATTCAAGCAGCGGCTGATGGATTTTCATCCAGTAGAAGGAACTTCCAGCCTGGACTTCACCAGATTCAGGGAAGGGTTTCAAAACGCAATGGCAGATGACCTGAATATTTCCCTCGCTCTCAGCCATTTCCACGAATTCATGCGCACTCTCAATGATGCCATGAACTGCAGCTCTCTTTCCAATGATTCCAGAAATGCCGCACTTACTGAACTTCAGCTTTTTGACAATGTCCTGGGAATTCTTAAAACAGACAAATTTTCAATCCCTGAAAACATCCTGGAACTGGCAAGCAAACGCTGGCAGGCCAAAACCACCCGGAATTTTCCGGAAGCAGACAGGTTGAGATCCGAAATACTCTCCTTAGGATACAGGGTGGATGATTCCAAAGAAGGCTACAAGGTGCTGCCTATATGAATCTTTTTCAAAAGTACGATCCTGATGAGTATTCGCCATTGATACTCGCTTACATCGGAGATGCAGTCTTTGATCTTTATTTCAGGATGAAAGTCATTTCTTCGGAAAAATTTCAGACCAGATTCGCCCATAAAAAAGTCGTGTCCATAGTCAATGGCAAAAGACAGGCCTCTTTTCTCAAAAAAATGCTCCCCCTTCTCACTGAACAGGAACTGGATATAGTGCGCAGGGCGCGCAATAAAAAAATCACCTCACATCCCAAAGGAGTGGCCATGGCAGATTATCGTCATGCCACTTCGCTGGAAGCCTTGCTGGGATATTATTTTCTTCTGAAAGATGAAGAGAATCTCAAAAGACTTTTTCAAATGATGGAGACAATTCTCGTTCAAGATGAAACCTGATTTTTATTGCCTGATCTTGATCCAGTTTCTGCTCATCTGCAGTTGTACTGACCAGACTGCCGACCTTTCAAACCTTAAGCGCTACACTGGAGAAGTGACTCTCACTACCTGCACAAAAATCACAAATGGTGCGCCTCAAGACCCCAGGCAGTCTTTTGATGTGGGAGAAATGGCCTATACCCATGCCCTCTGGAAGGACGTCCAGGGCAGGCACCAGACTACAGCGATCTTTCTCGATCCCAGAGGAAACCAGCGCTATCCAACCGAGGTCTCGCTGAATGCCGCCGGCCAGGTTTCCACCTGGTACTGGCTGAAGATCGCGGAGGTCGAGCCTGAATGGGCACGCGGGAAGTGGGAAATCAGGGTGTTTTTCGACGGGAAACTGGCCGGTACTAAAGAAATAATTATTAAATAATTCCTGTAGGGGCGGATTTTACATCCGCCCATTCTCCAGGCAGAATGGATTTATTTACTACTCCCCCCAGCAGGGGTTGGCAGGTTCAAGTTTTCCCAGATCAATGTATTTTGTCTGGCCGTTCGTAATATCAAAGATCGCCAGTACGAATTTACTGCGATAATAAATCGCAGCTACCACGGCTTTGGCATCACTGGAGAGATCATAACCCTTGAGAGGATTATTGGTCAGAAAAGTGAAATTTTCAAGCTGCTTCTTGTCGATGTTCAGATCAGCCAGCAGAAGATTTTTTGACTCACCTGTGAAAAGCAGTTTCTTATAGTTGAGGCTGACTTTCGGTCTGCTCAACAGCTTGTATTTGGATAGATTTACATAATCATCCGCCGTATGAGCTTCCCCGCTGTTGTAGATCTTGATGACTTTCTTGGCAGTAAAATCATAGAACCGCAACCGGTTGGAATCTTCGAAGAAGATAAACGAATGTGACTGCAGATCCTCGCCCCAGTCCGGGTCGCTGATCGATCCGGTGTAATCTTCTGCCACACGGGAGAAGAGCATGGGCGTAACGCTGCGGTCCAGCACCCAGAGCTGATGGCTGTTTTTTGCCTGGATCGACACACAAGCCAGGTATCTCCCGTTATTAGGTGAAAACGTCTGTCCATAGTAATCATAGCGCTGCCCGCTGTCCTTGATCAGCGATTCCGGCTGGGACACAGAATTGACCACACCTCCCTGCATGAAAAACTTGAGCTTTGAGACTGCCGAGGGAAGGGGAGGATATCCGTGAAGATTAGTGAAATTCAGCTCCACAGTCGTACAGGCAACCTCCCTGGTGCTGCCCAGGTTAAAACAACAAGGCGCTGTCCATTTGCTGATCCTGTTCCCGCTGACAGGCTGGATGATGAGCTGAGGCTTACCGATCACTTCGAAGCTGTCGGTCAGGCTCAGCCCGTATAAATCTTCGGTGAAAATCTCAAAAGTCCGCTTGTAATAGACCGAATTGGCCGGGACCTGCACCTGTATATACTTCGGAGTTTCGGCTTCGAAAAATACTGTTTTCTCGGCTCTGCAGCAGGTTACCCAGATCATGAGCATAATCACGATGCTGATTTTTGTCATACTACCTCTATCGACTGAAACAGGTCTGAAAATTTAGGCATTTTCATTGTTTCTCGGATGCAGGTCTTTCTTCAACCTGGGCAGGGTCAAATAAATCCCTATCACCAGCGGACCGGTTTTTCCCGGCTTTCCAGCTCGCGCTGGTAATTCTCCCAGATTTTCCTGTAAAATTCAGGCAGATCCATGTTTTCATCTCTGATGTAATATTTTTTCAACTGCTCTTCTCTGGGTAAAGCCTGGCCGTCAGTCTGCCGCAGGTTCTGAAGTTCAGCTTCAGCTCTGCGTTTTTTTTCAGTCTCATCAAGTTTTTTCAGAGCTTCGTCGAGTTTGAGCATATTCTGGAAGGTACTTTCCTGCTTGTTGATTACATCCTGTCTGGGACTTTTTTCCTGCATTTTGCGTTCGATTTCCAACAGCATCATGTCGATCTGTTCCATCTGCCTCATCAACTCCTGAGAAACCGGAGAACCCGCAAGTTCCGAAAAGGCACCTCTGATAGCCGACTGCTGCTTCAGAACCTGCTGCCAGAGCTTCTCATACTCCGGTTCACCTTCACCAAGCTGTTTCAGCATCTGCATCGCCTGCTGCTGATTCTTCATGATCTCCCCCATTTTCTGCTTCAGCTCATCCAGCATCGAACCTGGATTGTTCTTCAGATACTCTTGAAATTTCAGCAGATCGTCGATCAGGGAGAGCAGCTTCTGATTCATCTTCTGCCTCTGGAAACGGAAGACAGGATCACTTTCCGCTTTCACAATCTTTTTAAAAGCATTTTCGATCTCTATCAGATCGATGAAAATTGTCTGTGGAAAAAGGAAACTCTGCTGTGAGAGATAGCTCAATCCGTCCGAGATTCGCTTGAACCATTCCAGGTAGCTTACGGCTTCACGGCTGAAGGAGATGTAATCCTTGAAATTTCCGGATTCATACCAGAAAAGCCCGGCTTCCAGCAGCAGCTGGTTGGTTCTTTGCTTCAGGTCACTCTTGCGTGTTTCTTCCTTCTGCTTTTTCTTTTTCTCACAAGAATCGAGAAAGTCGGAGACAGCTTTCTTGAAAGCCGCCCTGCTCTCTTCGGTAGACTCTCCTGACTCCAGGGTGTTTTTCACGTTTTTAAGTTCTGCTGAGAGCTCGTCCAGTTCGGGTTTAAAATCGTCAGGATAGGCATTTTCACGGCTGAGGTTCTGTTCGATTTTCTCGATTTCTGCGGAAATTTCACTGGTTCCGGCAGTATCAATGCGCTTTAGGGAATCGCGCAGCTGTTCCTTCAGCACCTCCAGGTTTTTCTCACGCTTCAGATCCTGCAGCAGTTTGAGTGTTTTATCGAGTTGATCAAGCACTGACTTCGCAGAAAAATCCTTCTTGCGATCGAAACTGGCGGATTTGGACTGATTCTCCACTTTCTCGATCAAAGGATTCAGATAGTCCCCGAGCAGTTCTTTGAGCAGATCTCTGACCTGTTCGCCCTTCTGCCTGATTTCTTCCGGTATTTCCAGCATCTGATCGGATTTTTCGGATTCCCGGTCCAGTCTGTTGACAAAGTTCTTGATATCGTCGCGGACTTTCTTCAGATCTCCGGCAATCTGCTGCAGTTCCTTCTGCTGCTCAAAACCAAGCTCTGGAGAAAATTTAGCCGACTCCTCCCATTTTGCCAGGGCATCCAGCGAACCTTTAATTCTGCTCTGGAGATTACCAGCCTCCTGCATCAGACCGACCTCAAAGGAAGACAGATTCTGCAGATTCATCTCCCTGTCCCCGAATCCGACTGTCAACTCGCAGGTGACGGGCAATCCAGCTGGATTGTTGTCTGAGACAGTCAAGCCAATTTTGAGAATGCCTGGTCTTGAAAACAGCTCTGCAGGCAGTTTTATGATTCTATCATAATAAAAAGCCGTTCCGGAAAGACTAAGCTCCTCAGTCTGCAGGAATTCATCCGCTCCGGCTTTGAAAGACAGCCTTTTCAAGCCATAATCGTCGTGAAACTGCGCTTTCAGCTTCAGATCTTCACCAGGAACAAGCAGGGATCCATTTGGAGGAGAATAGATCTCGATTACAGGGGCAAGATCCGGTCTGACCTCCAATTCACCGGTCAACAGCAGTTTGCTGATCGAATTCTCAGCAAGCAGTTTGATTTCCACAGTCGAGAAAGGCGCCAGTGAAAATTCAATTTTGTCCGCGGCCTGGACTTTTTCGGAAAAATCACCTGCAGACACTTCGGCACTTGCAATTGCTGAAAGCTGTATCCTGTAAGCTACGCTCCCGCCGCGCAGTATTTTTGAATTGAGAGAGGGCGTTGTCAGAGTTTCTGGAATTTTCCCGGTATATTCCGGGTAGCTGCGGACCTGCTTGATCTCGATAAGTTTAAGTTTAGGAATCAGAGTGATACGATATTCCCTGGTTTTACCGCCTGAAAATTCGAACCAGTACTGCAGGCTCCGCTCTGGAGCCAGAATGTACAGGTAGCTGTTCCCCTGCCGCTGTGGCACAATCTCGTTCAGGATTTCCCCCTGTCTGTAAAACAGCATCACTTCCCGGGAGCGCGCCCAGTCAAACCGTAATTTGAGTTCAACTCTATCTCCCTCTGCTATCGCTGCATCACCGGGGCTGACTGTGAAGCTGTCGTTCGACTGACGCTTTTCGGGAAAATGATTCACTCCTGCCAGAATCAGAAAGCAAGCCAGCAGAGGCAGCAGAAATTTCCATGGATTTAATGCTTTCCAGTAAGGCAGATGGGAAAGCAGTTCCCATCCCTTCTGTATTTCCCGATCCATCAGATATTCAGAGAAAGAATATTTATTTTTCCCCTTTTTTTCGATGAAATCAAAGGCATTCAGCAGCATTCCGCCGGCATTGAATTTTTCTTCCAGCTTTTTTCCTGTTTCACGGTATAGATTTTTGGAAAAAAAGGCTCCAAGCAATACCGCAGCTCCGGCTGGAATCAGAAACAGGGACAGGACATCAAAGGGAAGCCCAAATCCGATCAGGAAGAAACACTTCCGCAGCAGAAGCATCAAGGACAGGAACAGCACGAAGTAAAGCAGGTAAAGCGCTAACGCCGCTGTCCTGAAAACAAAGAGAACTTTCTGAAAAAGTTTATTCTGATCCGCAGAGTGCATAGTAGAAAATATTTACTCCCATCTGAAAGCTCTGTTCGCGCAGATTCTCCGGATCATTGTGTGTACCGGGATCAGCCCAGCCGTCGCTGATGTTTGACTCATAGGTATAAAACACTACCATCTTTCCCTTTTCGAAAATACCGAAGCCCTGTGGAGGTTTGCCGTCATGAACATGGATCTTAGGCAGCCCTTCCAGCCGGTAGAAAATTTTATAGATGGCATGATCTGCCGGCAGCGGCAGAAGTTCTTTATCTGGAAACACTTTTTTGAGCAGAAGACGAAAGCTCTGATCCATGCCATAATCGTCGTCAGCATAAAGGAAACCGCCGTTTTCAAGGTATTTTCTGAGCCTTTCCAGTTCATCGCCATCGAGTTTGATGTTTCCATGTCCTGTGAGAAACAGGAATGGACAGGAAAACAGTGCCTGGTCGGAAAGATCCAATTCTCTCTGCTGTTCGGAAACTTTGATTCCAGTCCGTTTGGTGATTTCACGGGCCAGATTCGGCAGAACTTCAGGGTCATTGTACCAGTCTCCGCCGCCCTGATATTTAATTCTGCATAGTTCAAGCGCTTGAAGCCGGAATGTAAGCAAAATCATCAGAAAAAAGAAGAATTTCACAGGTCATTTCTCATCGACTGTGCGGTATTTCTCTATCAGCGAGAGATAAAGCGCGTTATCCGGAGGAATCACGCAAGGCGTCAACTTTATTTTAAGCTTCTTTTCCAGAGTCATCACCATTGTCTCCACAAAACTGCGGAAATCGATCTGCAGTTCCGGGTAGTCTCCGGATTCCTGAAAAATCCTGTTGGACAGTTCAGGATCTCTCTTCAATAGAAGCGAGCCATGCTGAAGGCAGCAGTTCTTTTCCCTTTTCTGGGCAGAACCGAGGATCTTCTTCCCGCGGTGAATCAGCTCAAAATAGGAGGGGCTGCGGAAGCAGTCAAAGTTTTCCTGATAATCGTCCAGGTCGGGGTGGGACAACTCGCAGTCGATCTTCAGCTGTTCCAGGACTTCTTTGATCAATTCCGAGATTTTCCGGTACGAATCCTTGATGCTCCCTGAAAAAATTGATCCCTCCAGCGGAAACACGATGCTGTAAGTGATTTCATACTGATGCAGCACTGCCCGGCCTCCAGTCGGCCTGCGGATGACTTCCATCCCAAGACTGTGAATCCAGGGAAGATCGATTCCTTTGGAGGACTGGAAGACTCCCAGGGATAAACAGGCAGGGGAAAAAGTGTAAAACCTGAAAATTACAATCTTTTCTGCCTGTCCGCTCGCAAAGCGGAACAGGAACTCATCCCTCGCCATGTTCACTGCGCCGGACTGAGGCGGATCGACCAGCAGAAAATATTTCATTCGAATTCCGGATACAGCGGGAAGGATTTAGTCAGTTCCTTCACTTCAGCCTTGATCTTTTTCAATTCTTCCTCATTTTCGTTGTTGCTGAGAGCACGATCCACGAATCCGGCGATCTTTTTCATTTCTTCGGGTCCCATGCCTCGGGTGGTGACAGCCGGTGTACCCATCCGGATTCCGCTTGTAACAAAGGGGCTCTTGGTATCAAAGGGGATGGTGTTCTTGTTGACCGTGATGCCCGCGTGCTCCATGGCTTTTTCTGCGACCTTGCCGGTCAGCCCCTTGCTGCCCAGCACATCGAGCAGCATCAGGTGATTGTCAGTCCCGCCGGACACCAGACGGAATTTCCTGCTCATCAGTTCGTCAGCCAGGGTTTTCGCATTGATCAGGACCCGCTCCTGATATTTTTTGAAGTCAGGTTTCAGGGCCTCACCAAATGCCACTGCCTTGGCGGCGATTACATGCATCAGTGGTCCGCCCTGGATGCCGGGGAAAATGATCTTGTTGATTGCATTGTAGTCTTCTTCAGTATTGCACATGATCATGCCGCCGCGGGGACCTCTGAGGGTTTTGTGAGTGGTGGTGGTGGTAAAGCGGATCACTCCGATGGGGGTGGGATGAAGTCCGACTGCCACAAGTCCGGCGATGTGGGCAATATCAGCCATGGTCACTGCTCCCACGGAATTGGCGATTTCCTGGATCTTCACGAAGTCGATGATTCGTGGATATGCGCTCGCGCCGACCACGATCATCTTCGGTTTATGCTCGGCCGCCATTTTAGCGAGCTCGTCGTAATCGATACGCTCTGTCTTCTGATTGACTCCATAGGGGACGATCTTGAAGAAGATGCCTGAAAAGTTGACCGGCGAACCATGAGTGAGATGCCCGCCGTGCGAGAGATTCATGCCGAAAACCGTATCTCCGGGTTTCAAATTGGCGAAATAAACGGCCATGTTGGCCTGGGAGCCTGAATGGGGCTGCACATTGACCCACTGGCAGGAAAAAAGCTGCCTGGCCCTGGCTCTCGCAAGTTCCTCAGCCTGGTCCACGAATTCGCAACCGCCATAATAACGTTTGGCCGGGTATCCTTCAGCATACTTGTTCGTCATTACCGAACCCTGGGCTTCCAGAACAGAATAAGAAACGAAGTTCTCAGAGGCGATCAGTTCCAGTCCGTTTTCCTGGCGGTCGATCTCGGATTTGATGGCAGAAAAAACTTCAGGATCGGTATTTTTCAAGTGTTCCAGCATGAATTCCCCCATTCGTTGTATGATGTTCTCTCATTATAATGAGGCACTTGTCTTAAGATTAGTGTCCCATATGAGCCTCTAACAAAATTCCAACCCAAGATACAGCTCAAAAGAGAATTTTGCAAGAGGTTCATAATGCCTTTTAGCCAAATGATTCAATACTGCAGCAGGCAAATTTTGTGATCTGCCCCTTCATTGATACATTCAGAACGAGAACGCATGATTCAGGTTGACTTTCCAGGTTTCGTAGCACTCAGCAGGAAGTTCAGTCAGGAATTTCGACGGACTCACCATGGCCAGATATTTTTGTTTTCCACCCCTGACTGATGCTGAGCCATATTTTTCGACCAGATCAGGATAGGAAATATACAGTTCTTTTTTCGAGCGTGTAACTGCCACATAGAAAAGACGCCTTTCTTCCTCAATCCCTTCCTTGTCTTCATTCCTCGAGTCCGGAAAAATTCCCTGACTCACTCCAAGAATAAAGACCACACTCCATTCCAGACCTTTAGCTTGATGGATTGTGGAAAGAATCACTGAAGATTCTTCCTCGCTGCTGCTGTATTGATCGTTCTTGATATCTTCATCCAGCACAGCCAGGTGGATGAAATCCCGGATGTTTGTGCTCCCGGCCAGGATCCCAAGTTCCTCGATTTCAGCTTCGCGTTCATCGGCATCTTCGTACTCCATACTGAGGTAATTGCTGTAAAAATCATTCAGGATGGCAGTGACGATTTCCCCGCCTTTTTCCATGGTCATGGTTTTGGCATAAAGCTGCGCGAACATTGCCCAGCCTTCTTCGACCTTTTTGGAGAGCCGGACTGGCTGCAAATCTTCAGGATCTGACAGCCTGTCTCCATGGAATTCCCTGATGAATCTGAAATGCAGGGTTTCCGCGTTCTTGTTCCCGATACCAGGAAAAAGTTTGATCACACGCAAGAAATCCTGCAGATTGAAAGGATGAAAAAGCAGCCTGAGAAAGGCCATGATGTCCCTGATATGGGACTGCTCGAAAAATCCACGTCCTCCCCGGACCACAAAAGGCATTCCGTCTTTCTTGAGCTGCATTTCCAGTCGCAGTGCCTGGTAACGCGCCCTGAACAGCACGGCAATTTCTGAGGGCTCAGTACCGGCTTCCTTCAACTTCCTGATCTGTTGAACAATAAAAAGCGCTTCCTGGTGCTGATCACCGCATTTCACGATCCTGGGTATTAATCCTGTAGGAAGAACTGGCTTAAGATCCTTTGGATACTGATGCATGTTTTTGGAAATGCTCGCATTGGCCAGGTCCAGAATTTCAGGTGTACTGCGGTAATTTGTCGTGAGCCTGAATACTCTGCAGCCTGGAAATCGCTCCTGAAAATCGAGAATATTGCGAATTTCCGCTGCCCTGAAAGAATAGATTGACTGCGCATCGTCTCCCACAACCAGTAAATTTCCATCTTTAGGCACCAGTTTTTCCAGGATCTCGAACTGCAGTCTGTTCGTATCCTGATATTCATCCACCAGAACATAGTGAATCCTGTCCATGAAATTCCTGTAAATTTCATTGTCCAGGAGCTGGTTCCAGTAACAGAGCAGATCATCGAAATCCAGCAGATGCTGCTTTTTTTTCTCCTCCAGATATGAATTGAAGATTTCCAGAAAAACATCGGTACTGTTTATTAAGGCAGGGAAACGCCTGGCAATGGTGTCAGCTACAGGGCAGCAGGAATTCCGCGACAGGCCATAAATTGAACTTAATAAGCCTGGCTTGGGAGCGTAATTGCCGAATTTGGCAGCCAGGTTGACCAGGCAGCCCTTCAGAAGGTCTTTCTCATCTTCCTTGTCTATGATCGAATAATCATCCGGCAGTCCGACCAGACTGGAAAACCGGTGTAAAAAAAGATTTGCCACATGATGGAAAGTCCCGCCGTAGGGAAACATGTATGTCACACCGATCAGATTCTGGGCTCTGAAGAGCATTTCCTTGGCTGCTTTATTGGTGAAAGTGAGCAGCATGATTTCGTCCAGCGGCACATTCCGCTGAAAAAGATAGGCCAGCCTGTAAATCAGAGTGCGGGTCTTGCCTGAACCGGCACCGGCCAGGACCAGGGAATGGCCGTCGGCTTCCCGCACAACTTTTAGCTGCTCCGGATTCAGTGCGGCCTCGATATTCATCCTGTCCTGCTCCATCAATCAAGCCTCTCCCTGATGCGCAAAATCCCGATTCCGCGTCCATTCCGCTCATCAAGTTCTACCAGGACTCCACAAAGGATGTTTCCCTTTGCGGCAGGCTCGAACTTCTGAGGCAGGCGGCTCAGGAATTTCTCCAGGATGATTTCCTTTTTCATGCCTATGATGGAATGATGAGGTCCTGTCATTCCTGCATCAGAAAGGAATGCCGTTCCCTTAGGGAGTATCTCCTCATCTGCGGTCTGCACATGAGTATGGGTACCGATCACAGCACTGACCCTTCCGTCGAGATAATAGCCCAATGCCCTTTTTTCAGAAGTAGCTTCTGCGTGAAAATCGACAAAGATCAGATTTGTGCTGCTGCCGATTTCATTCAGAATTCTGTCCATGGTTCTGAAGGGGCATTCGATCCTGGGCATAAAGACTGTGCCCTGCAGATTGACAACAGCTACTTTCACTCTTTTCCGGGTCTCAAAGACAGCATAACCTCTACCCGGAAAACCCGGCGGATAATTCGCAGGCCTGATCAGTTTCGGTTCATTGTTCAGAAGCTCCAGGGCATCCGGTTTTTCCAGCACATGATTCCCTGTTGTATAGACATCGATTTCCTGAGAATTAAAAAAGTCCAGAGTTTGAGCCGAAATCCCAGAACCATGGGCAGCGTTTTCGATGTTGGCAATCACCAGATCCGGAAGATGCCTGCAGATCAGAACAGGCAGCAGGTCTTCCACAGCTTTGCGGCCTGGTTTTGCGAAAACGTCACCTATGAATAGTATCTTCATCAATCAATCCCATTAAACTGAAGGAGCTGTTTTAAATACTAATGGCAGTGACTGCACGACCCGCCGCCGCAAGTTCCGCAGGAAGCTTTCCCTTTGGTCGCAGTAAACGAAGCCGGGGACTTTCTGGTATCCTCGGAACCGCATTTAGGGCACTTGATTTTCTGCTCTCCTGATACCATGCCAAGCAGCTCCTCAAAATCGTGATGACATTTTTGACATGTAAAAACAAAAATCGGCATCTCCCCTCCGCTTTCTCCTGAATGTTCTTAAAATATATCTTTTAGGCCTGCCTGTGGCAATTTTTTTTCATTTTATTTTCGAAAGTACTTGATTTTTAGAAAAAAGCGGATAATATAGGTTTAGCTATAAGAAAGTTGTACGGATCTTCCAGTCAGAATCTCGCACTCCTTTCGACAGGCTACAAAAAACCAAAGGAGCTCGTTAAATGACAACGCCCAGACTGTACGTAGGAAACCTTCCCTATTCCACAACGACCGAGGATCTTAACAGCATGTTTTCCAAGCATGGCACTGTGAAAGATGTGAAAGTCATTGAAGGCAAAGGATTCGCCTTTGTCGAAATGAATGATATTGCCGAGGCTGAAAAAGCCATGACAGCCCTGAATAATCAGGAAATCAACGGCCGCACACTCAAGATCGACGAAGCCAAGCCGCAGCAGCCCCGCACTGGCGGATCATACGGCGGCGGAAACTCCAACAGAACACCCCGCAGATACTAATTTCCTCTCGGTTTGACTGGAACCAACAAAAGGGCCGGATATATCCGGCCCTTTTCATTTAGGTCAGCGGTTTACAAAATTATTAAAATTTAAAGCTTGCAATCCTGAGAAATCCGAATAACATATAGGTAGCTATGAGAAAGTTGTACGAATCTTTACCCAGTCATGATTTCGCACTCCTTTCGTTCAAGCGGAAAAATTCTCAAGGAGCAAGAACCAAATGAAGACACCCAGACTGTACGTGGGAAATCTCCCCTATTCCACCACCTCGGAAGAGCTGACCAACCTCTTCTCTCAGCACGGCACTGTAAAAGACGTTAAAGTCATCGAAGGCAAAGGCTTTGCCTTTGTTGAAATGAACGATACGGCAGAAGCCGAAAAAGCCATGGCTGCCCTGAACAATCAGGAAATCAATGGCCGCACACTCAAGATCGACGAAGCCAAGCCTCAGCAGCCCCGCACCGGCGGACCCTCAAACAGAGGTCCGAGAAGGTATTAATCAGCTGTACAAAACCCTGACGGGTTTCAACAGCTTCTAAACTTACAAGAACAATTTCGACTGGGAACATTAAGAGACCGGATAACACCGGTCTCTTTTCATGTCCAGCTATCATCCAGATCGTTGCTTCAGCTGGTCATATTATTGGAATTGAATCAAATGGCCGAAGACTTATTCCTGCTCCGGCTATCTTCGGCTGCGAATGCCTCGGCAATTGGCCTCGGCGGGATTCTGCTTCTAGCATAAATACTGCAACGCCTTTGAACGCCTCCGCAGGAACAAGTCTTCAGCCGATATCAGAATCCTGGATCAGATTGCCGGGAGTTGCCATATCTCATGTTTTCCAGGTAAATCCTTGCCACATCTTCCCTGGTGAAGCTCCGCTTGATTTCCGGATAACCGGTATTTAGTTCCGCCACTTCTGCAGGCAGCTCTTTACCAGTTAAGAATGACATGATCTTCGGAATCACCAGATCGTTCTGCTCGATCAGTCCGGCATGTGCGCTTTTTTCCAGCAGCACCAATTCGCAATTTGAACCAATACCTTTGCTGATCTGCTCCGCGTACTTCTGAGGTGTGATCGGGTCGAATTTTCCTACAAATACAAGCACAGGCATTTTCAACTGTGAGAACTTTTCAGTGACATTATAGCCGGTGAACTGGTTGAGCCCGGATTGTTTTCTGAATGCCGCGATTCCCTGGCAGCTCATCTTGTCCAGCCATCTGTATGTATAAATCTCCAATGTGCCGTTCTGGGCAGCTGCGCTTTCCACAGCCTTGTCATCCTGCATTTCCTGGGCGACTGTAATCTTGTATACATTCTCGTTCTGTTCCAGAGCCCGGTCAGTACGCGTACCGCCTCCCATCAGCTGCAGGATCAGGTTGAGAGTCTCTGACGAGCCGTTCCTGGCGATTTCGTCCACTATCTTAGCTACCATCGCATGGCCTTCCATGCTGTAGGTCAGACCTCTGACCAGAGCCAGGAATTCGTCTGAGCTCAGATTGACACCATCAGGCAGTTCCACTTCCTGGCTGTCGAATTTCTTGATTGAAGTGAGGTAGTTATTTCTGATCCCCTGGTGGATGGTTCCGTCCAGCAGCTTGATGTTATCGTCGCAGTTGGCCGGCAGGCTGGTGTAATAGTCGTCACTGGCAGCTGAATCGTGGATGATCAGCTTTTCAACGCTGCCCGGAAACAAAGTGGCATAAGAAAGAGCGACCATGCCGCCGTATGATTCGCCGAAAACCACGATCCTGTCTTTTTTTATCACCTGTTTGCGGATTTCCTCGATGTCGCGGCAGATGTTCGGAGTGCCGTAGCAGGCAAGCTTGGCAGGCTGGATATTTTCAGGCTGCACTGTAACAGGATTCTGCACTGTATTATGCTTGTCGCATTTGAGCCTGTATCCGGTCTGTGCATCGCCGGTGATGGAATAATTCCCGCGGCACGGGCATTTGAGGTTGCCGGCCAGGGCGTTCAGCTGCTCGATGGTGGGAAGCGTTTCCCCGATATCCTGCAGGTAAATTTCCAGCACACCTTCCAGATTTTTCAGGTTGTCGCAGCATTTGAGGGTCAGGACTTCAGCAGAAAGACCCATGGATGATTCATCGATTTTGCTGGATTCACCGTTACCACGCTGATCAAAATAATAAACATCGAATTTTTCGCGCAGTTTGGATAAATGATCTTCTTTGTAAGATGCTGTAGTCATGTCCAGATTGTGAAAAGTGTCGTGTGTACAGCCGGGACCGCCGTTGATGCAGATGACCGCCCCCTGACTTGTGCCTGAGCACTTCAGCCTTTCCCAGTAAACTTCAATTGTGCGGCCGGCAGGAGTGCTATAATCTTCAGGCACAGTGATCAGTCCGGAATCGTAGGCTTGTGGATCAGGAATCGCTGCCTGGCATGATAAAATGAAGGATATAGTGAAAAGCAAAAGAAAATGCTTCATCCGTCCCCCTGTATTCTTTACTTATACTCTGGATTTAATTATATACTGAAAACAGGAACACTGCCAGCCAAATTTTCAGATAGAATTCAGATAGAAGCTGTTTTCCGATTTATTACTTGAATTTATTGAATGCTCTTCGCTGTAGCAGAAAGGAATCCGGCCACCAGTTTAGTAGTAGCGGTCAGTGTATCTGTAAGATCTGATCTGAACTCCAGGAGAAATTTCTTTTCTTTTTCAGAATAATCAGGAATCTGAGGATTGAAGTATTCAAAAATGTCAAAACTCTGGTCAAGCCCTGGGTCATAGCCTGGATCTGAAGTCAGTTTGGCCGGGAAAACGTCGCAGATCATAGTATCCACCGCATTGGCGTGGTAATAAGCTTTTTCAGAGGATTGGTTGAATTCGTCCAGGTATTTTCCGATGCCTGCAGGAGGCTGCGGGCAATTAGCGGCACTCATGATGATGCCGTGGCAGTCCGGCATCACTGATTCGATGCACTGCAGGCGGCCGAACAGAGTCTCGCAGACCAGTGTTTCATAGAGAAACTGGTGATTGGCGAGCAGCTGGGTCTTTTCCCTGATGAATTTTTCTTTATCTGAGGCAGTGAGATAAGCCCAGGCAGTCCCGAAGCTGAAATTCGGAAAAACCCTGGAATGGTAAGGAACGATCACATCCTGCTGATAATGCAGGGAATTGCCCAGAAACCTGGCTGCCCAGAACAGGTCGCCGCTTTTGAGGGCGATCCCGGCCATTTCCGTAAAAATCGTAAATCTCAGGAAAGCCATGCTTTGCTTCAGGCTCGGCATCAGCTTGTACATCACGAAGCTTTCATTATTATAATCCTGATGGAAAGCTGACTGTGACGAGTATTTCTGAGGGTCTCCAAAAGGAATCGTCCCGTAACGGGGATCGCCGTTGAACAGATAGAGATCCATGCCCCAGTCAGGCTCGTCTGAAAAGCAGCAGAGCCAGGTGGAGAAAGGGAGCTCAGTGGCAGGGTTCGCAACGATTGTGCCGAAAGCTTCAGTGAAAAGCTCAGGCGGGGTGATTGAATTGAACGCCATCTCCTGCACGCCAAGCAACAGCTTGAATTGCGCCGGAGTCAGTGCTGCAGTGCTGTCCAGAGCGGCTTTTCCATCGTCAGTCAGGATCCATTGCTGATATGGATAAACTTTATTTTTCCAGGTGTAAAATTCTTTGAGTCTCTTCCTGATTTCAGAGCTGTTTTTTTCCAGAAACGGTTCCAGCGCAGAATAATGCACTTTTTCGCCAAGCAGCGGGTAGCCGGCCTGCAGAGCATTTGAAACAAGCTTCAGGTAAATGAAATGGCAGTCCCAGCAGAAGACCTGGCTGTAAAATCCGAGCAATAAGACAATTACAAGGGCAAATTTCAAATGCAGATTGAATTTCATCTTATTTTCATGATATCCGGATTCACTTCAGTGTCAAGAACAGCTGAATAATTTCGATCAAATTTGATATAATGAGCTCAGTTTGGTTTTGGCTTTCTGAAAACACAATGAGGGATAAATTGCAGGCAGAGAACGGAAAATTAACCTTCCTGTTCACAGATATCGAAGGCAGCACCAGGAAATGGGAGCAGCATCCTGAGGCGATGAAGACTGCACTGGAACTGCACGACAGCATCCTCTCTGAAGAAATTAAAGGATCTGACGGCAATGTATTCAAAACAGTGGGCGACGCGTTCTGCGCCACCTTCAAATCACCAATTCATGCTGCCAGAGCGGCGGAATCGTTCCAGAAACGCCTCGCAGGCGAAAGCTGGGGTGAAACAGGTGAAATCCGTGTGCGCTGCGCAATCCATTCCGGCCCAGCAGTGGAGCGCAGCGGTGATTATTTCGGCCCGACCGTGAACAGGGTAGCCAGAATCCTTGCTACAGGGCACGGCGGCCAGGTGCTGCTCTCCTCTACTTCAGCTGTATCTCTTGAATCTGAAACAGATTTGATCAGCCTGGGTGAACACAGGCTGAAAGACCTGGAAAAACCCGAGCAAATCTATCAACTCAGTTCCAAAGGACTCAAGCATGATTTCCCGCCTCTGAAATCCCTGAACCGCTTCCAGCACAACCTGCCTGTGCAGCATACCAGCTTTATTGGCAGAACAGAGGAAAAAGAAAAAATCAGGCAGCTGTTCTCTGAAAACTGCATTGTCACCTTGAAAGGCTTCGGAGGATGCGGAAAGACCAGGCTGGCCTTGCACTCTGCGGCCGAGATGTTCGACCGGTTCCCTGATGGAATCTTTTTCGCGGAACTGAACACTCTGAACTCAAAACAGGAGATCCTGGACAGGCTCTGTGAAATATTCAACCTGCAGATCCAGAAAAATGTCCCTGAACTCAATCAGATCATCCGGCATCTGAAAGAACTCAAGCTGCTGCTGATTTTCGATAACTGCGAGCATCTGATCGATGCAGCAGCGGAAGTGATCAGCAGCATCGCAGCTGGTGCATCGGCTGTCAGACTGATGGCCACTTCCAGGGAAAGCCTTAGAATCGATGGCGAATGCATAGTGGAGATCCTGCCGCTGGCCACTGCATCCGGGCAGGCTGAGTCAGAACCTGCTGAGTCTGTGCTTCTTTTCATGGACAGGTTCCAGAAGAAGAAGGAACTCATTGACAGGGATCAGGAGCTGATCGAGCGGATCTGCAGTAAACTGGACGGAATACCTCTGGCGATCGAGCTGGCTGCAGGCCTGACTTCCTCGCTGCCTCTCAGTGAAATCGCAGCCAGGCTGGACGAGAGATTCTCACTTCTCAAATCCGGAAAAAGGGGCGCACCGCTTCAGCACAGGACATTGCGGGCAGCCATTGACTGGAGCTATGACCGGCTCAGCGATCCGGAAAAAATGCTGTTGCGGATGGTTTCAGCGCTTAAATGCGAATGGGTTCTGGAATCAGTGGAAAGAATCGCCTGCTCAGCTGGTTCCAGGAGTGATGAAGTGCTGCACCTGCATAGTTCGCTCGTGGAAAAATCCCTGATCCTTCCCCTGCAAGACGGCAGGTTCCATCTTCTGGAAACAGTCCGCGAGTATGCCAAGGAAAAACTTCTGGAGTCAGGCGAAATGCCCTTTGTCTTCAAGTGCATTTCCGAGCATTACCTCGCTCTGGCTGAAACGACTTCCCTACGCATTTTCGGTGATCATCGGACTGCAGTGAAGACCTTCCGTGCCGAATCCTGCAATTTTCTGGCTGTGGCGGATGAGCTGGATTCCCATCACGACCAGTCGTCGGCTGAACAACTGGCAAGGCTGATTCTGGCACTTTACGAATACTGGCATACCACAGGCATGGAGCTGGAAGCATCGGCAAGGTTCAAGCTGGCTCTTAATAAAAGGGAACAGCTGCCTGAACAGATGCTCGCTGAACTGCTGATGAAAAGAGCCAGGAATCTCAATTCCCTAGGGCTTTATGAAGAAGGGGAGAAAACTTCCCTGGAATCGATTGCAATTTCCGAGGGTAAGTTCCCAGTCCTGTGCGCCTGGGCCCATTTGACTGCCGGAGTATCTTACATCCTGAGAAAAGATTACGTTAATGCGAAGAAACATTATGAAATAAGCCGGCCTTTGTTTGAAGCATCAGGTGATCTGATCGGCCTGGCCGGGATACTCGGAAATCTTGGCGGGCTTTTTACAGAAACTGGCGAACTCGAACCAGTCGAAAAACTGCTTCTGCGGTCCTGCGAAATTTATCGCCAGGCTGGGGAGTCCAGACGGCTGGCTTTTGCAATCGTCAATCTCGGTGATCTGTATCTGGCCAGAAATGACCTGCTGAAAGCAGAGCAGAAATACAGGGAAGCCATCGCCCAGCTGGAACAGAACGGCTGGCATGGACATCTGGATATCGGTTATGGTCAGTTAGGGAAACTGGCTGAACTCAAGGGAGAGCATGCCACAGCCCTTTCCTGTTTCATCACGTCGCTGAAATCGATTCTGCATAACCAGTGCCCGCTGATCTGTTCGGAGTATCTCCAGAAATCGGCCTATTCCCTGCTCAAACTCGGCCGGATATATGAATGCGGAGTATTACTCGGAGTTGCCGCTGCAGCAGAAAAGAGCATGTTTGGAACAGAAATCGAACCATTCGTTGAAAAATGGCTGCAAAGCCGCGGCGAAAAATCCGATTCAATCGATGGCCTGAGGAAAGGCTTTGATTACGGCCTGGGATTAAGGCTGAAGGATGTAGAGGGATTTCTGGAAAAGCAGCAACTCATTCCAGCAACTCAGACTTAGTTAGGCCTTATTTAATTTGCCCGAATCCATAATAACATTTAATATGTAATATGCTCAAATTCAGGAATCTCGGTTTTAAGAGATTTTTTATAAAGTCCGCACTGATTCTCTTGATCTTATCATTTGCCATCGCTCCGTTTATAAGGATTAAATTTGAAAAATATGAGTATTTCAAAAGGTTTGTTATTAGTTTCGGAGAAAGTAAAATCTTTTTCTACCTGAATTCAAACCGTTTCCCATACGGAGAATTCAGAACAGTCGAAAAAGTCAGAAAAGACTGCATTGCTAACATGCGCACAATGGAAAGCGGTTTGGAGATGTATTACATGCAAAACAAGAAATTCCTGGAAAAAATGAATGATCTTCAGCCTTACATTTGCGGTTCTAAATTGCCTTCATGCCCTGATAAAGGTGAATATTGTCTGCGCTACAGTTCAGATTATAATTTTTGCTTATACTGCAGCCGTCACGGAACGATCTCTAAACCTTTAGCTGCTCCAGTTGAATCGTCACCGATCATTACATCAATAGCAGGAAGAAAAATCACTACTTCAGGAGATTCTTTAGATTTAGATGGTATCTTAAGCCTGATTCAGAATAAAGAAAGATTGGAAATCCCTGATTTGGATGGAAACACCCCTCTTTTAATCAGCATTGCCGCAGGTCTGAGTTCCATCACGAATGCCCTGTTATCAGCAGAAGTCTCTCTCTCAACCAAAAATAATTCCGGGGTCAGCGCAATTGGTGCGGCCCTTTCATTTCAGAATTTCGATTCCTTGTGTGCGCTGATTGATTACAATGCACTTATCACAGGTTATACAGAGGAAGTTATATACATGCTTTCAAAAAATGGCCTGATCAAACAGTTACAAATGCTTCTCGAAAATGGAATTTCTCCCAATCTGACCCTTCCATCTGATCGATCAAAACAGTATTGGAAAACAACAGTAAAAATATTAAACTATGAACATGTAAACTTGTTGCTGACTCCGAACATTGAATATGATTCAGTTCCTCCGATTTCAGCTGCTGCCAAAAACCTTCAAAAAGAAACCCTTCTTCTACTGTTGGACCATGGAGCTGATCCAAATTTTCCCGACATCACAGGTGCAACTCCACTTGATGTTGCTCTGAAATCCTTACGTAGCTTCAACAATGAGGATAACAGGAACACAGCGCTGGAAATTATCAGAATACTTTCGACTGTTGGTTCAACCATTAAAACTGTCGACAATTCCGTCTGGGGAAATGACCTAGACTATGCTTTGCGGTGCGCCCCTGAAGAGTGTTGTGAATATCTTTACAGTATCGGGGCCACTCCGAAAAGATTCAGAGGCAATGATCCCTCTGCGCTCATGGTAGTTGCAGAGAGAGGATTCTGCAAATTAGCTAAGTTTTTACTTGTTGATGAGCAGGTAGATAAAACTGATTTTTCGGGAAATACGGCCCTGCATCATTCTCTCTTCGAAGATTACAGCAGAAATAAAATCCAGATGCTCAATTTTCTGCTTGAAAGAGGCGCAGATATCAACAAAATAAATGCTGATGGTCTTACGCCTCTTATGTATGCTTCTAAACATTCTACTCTTGAAGTTATAGAATTCTTGATTAAAAAAGGATCTGCTGTAAATTCAACCGACAATGAGGGCAAAACAGCACTTTTTTATGCCTGTGAAAATTATAGAAATTATGGTCAAATCATTGATTTACTTGTGGCGAATGGAATAAGCAAGGAAGCCAGGGATAGAACGGGCAGAACTGCGTTGGGTTACATTAAGACTTATGAATCTTATCGTGATTCAGACAAAAGAAAGATCATGGATAAACTGAAGCAGGCGGGAGTGCCTGAGTGATCTGTCCAAAATCTTTTACTTCCAGTACCCAGATGCAAGTCCATCAATACAAAACCAGAGCAGATAAAGTGCTCCGGTCAGGAAATAAGGAATGGAAATCCAGAGCTTTCTGCCCCGTGATTCGCGGATCAGAATTGCCAAACCCAGCAGAAACAGGACTAAATAGAATTTTTCGCTCAGATCATTGGCATTGAAGCTCTCGAAATTGCATCCGCAGCCTAAAACTTTCACAAAAACCCACTGATTTAGAACACCATAGGCATTCACAAAGATCGGAAAAGCCAGGAATGGAAACAGCAGGTTAAATTGGCAGAATCGGTTTTGGCAATAGACTATGATCAGAACTATGGCAGTGGCCAGCCAGCCAATGTAACATGGATAGTCGATAAAACTTCTCAAAGGCCAGTCTACCAGCCTCCAGATTGTCATCGACACTGCGGTGAAAATGGTACTGATTTTCAAAAAAAGTAACAGCTTTGATTTCTGCTGCATCCAGAAGCAGATAAAAACAAGCAGATAAAGAATCACGATCATGAAAGTCGCTATATGATAACAATGAGAAGTATCAGACCAGAAATAATAAATCATTGGTTCCTACTAATTCAAAATAAAACCAAATCTGCCATACACTCATATTGATACTGGTATTTCTTCACTGATGCGACATTCAGGCTTATCTCAATGCTCTTCCATCAGTCCCTTTCGGGATCAATGGAGCGTTCTTTGAAGTACCATCAAACTCTATCTCGATTATGCCGAGTACGCCGCTTTTTATCTTAAGCTTTTTCCAGATTGGAAAATATGGTTCGATTTCGTCATAATTTCCGACTCGATCAGTTAGAAAACGATAGAATTTTTTCGATGGCAAAACTAAAATCCCACAGACAAGCTTATCGTTCAGCAAACCCAGAGCCATTTTGTTCAATGCGCGATGTGTTGAGGAAATATTGCCGGTTTCCCATTCCAAAGCGAACAATTTTTCGTTTGAAACTTTTTTAACAGCATCAACTGGGCCAGGACTTTCCTCTGAGGAAATCGGCATCCGTCCTTCCAGTTTCCAGCCATAGTCCTTAAGCATGGACATGCAGGCATTTTTTATTGGTTTAACGCCGTTTCCCATTTTTGTAGGGTTAATAACGAAGATATCGGCTTCATGCCATGACACCGCAGTGATGGCGGTCTTGATTTCAATCATCAGAGAATTAAACTCTTCGGATTTATGGAACTCGCCTTTTTTCAAAAGATATTTAACTTTTTTAATCTTCATTAATTACCTTTAAGACCTCAGAAATTAAGGAAAGCAGGTCAAGTTCCAGCGCTTTGGAAATGGAGATCATTGTTTTCAGGGTTGGCTGTCTCAATCCACGTTCCAGTAATGAAATATAGGTTCTGTCCAACCCGCTGTCCTGAGCGAGTTTTTCCTGAGAAATCCCGGATTTTTTCCTTTTTCCCCTAAGAACGATGCCGAATGCTTTTTCAGGTTTCAAAAATAAATTCCTCAGCTGTTGTTGAAACAACTATAAGTTTTAATGATAATATTTTCGACGGACTATAGTCTGCAAAGATTGCTTTTTTAAAAAGTTTGTAATAATATAATCATGAGGAAAATATGGATAAAATTGGCTCATCACAGAGCTTCAAACCTTCTTTTTACTCCGAATACGGGCATATGTTTCAAGGCGATTGCCTGGAAATTCTACCAACGCTACCATCGGAAAGCGTGGATCTGGTATTTGCTGATCCTCCTTTTAACCTGAAAAAACAATATCCTTCAAAGATTAACGACGATCTGAAAGCCACCGAGTATCTGTCCTGGTGTGAAAAATGGTTGAGTGAATGCATCAGAGTTCTTAAATTCGGAGGCAGCTTGTTCGTCTGGAACATTCCCAGATGGAATACTTACATCTCCGGTTTCTTAAACCAAAGGATGACTTTCCGCCACTGGATTTCAGTTGACATCAAGTATTCGCTGCCGATAAACGGACGCCTGTATCCTTCCCATTACTCTTTGCTTTATTATTGCAAAGGTGCAAAACCCAAAGTCTTTCACCCTGACCGCCTGCCAATGGAAACCTGCCCCAAATGTGCCTTTGACCTGCATGATTATGGTGGCTACAAGGATAAAATGAACCCGAAGGGCATCAATCTGTCCGATGTCTGGTACGACATACCACCAGTCAGGCATTCCAAGTATAAAAAGCGGCAGGGTGCAAATGAATTGTCAATCAAGCTTCTTGACCGGATCATTGAAATGGCTTCAAACGAAGATGATGTAGTATTAGACCCATTTGGCGGTGCAGGCACTACCTACATTGTTGCAGAAATCAAGAAAAGGCAATGGATAGGATGTGAAATCGGCCCGATTGAAGTAATCGAAGAACGTTTCAAGAAAATCAGCGAAGATCGTGAACTTCTAACTAAAATTCGGAAAAAATGTAATGTTTTGTTCACTGATGAATCATACCGGACACGGAAGAAGAATGGATTCTGGACGTGCGAATCGGTTCGAGAAAGAAAAAAAGCTGAAATAGAGGCTCAAGAAAAGCAATTGGCTTTATTGTGAAGCATTGTAAAGTTTTAATCCATGATTGAAGAAATTGATGAAAAAGGTTTTTTTTGGCTCCCCGAAAAACCCGAAATAAAAATACCAGGGACTTTTTCGTCTTCCCCCGCATCTGGTGGCTCAAAGTTAGAGCTTTTCCACCCCATTGAACTTCTATCTGATGAGCCAATTATATCTGATAGACCATATAAATTCGATGTGATACTAGGACATTTTCTAAATGGTTATGAAATTACTCTAGTGAATTGTATAGAAACAGCTGAATTTAAAAATTATAGTGTTGATAAAGTTTTTTTAGGCTATCATTTTAAAGATAAATCAGAAATAAAATTCAGAAAAGTCCGTTTCAGCCTAACCTTCCTCAACACATGGATGAATAAATCGGTTTTTTCTTTTAAAAAAATAAGTGAAAATTCATCACAAATTGAATTCGTTAAACCATCACCTGTTTCAATAACATCTTACAAAAATATCAAAGTTTTTCTGGATACTGGAGTTCACGAATCATATCAGTCATTAAATCCATCTGTTAAACTTGATCAACAGGCTTTTTTCACTCTTGAATCAGAACAAGATTTAATAATTGATGAGTACCTTGAAATGTTGTATTTCATAAGATCTTTTTTTTGTTTTGTTCTAACTGAACCCATTTACCCTCTTGTCATGAATGGTGTACTTATCAATAAAGAAAAGGAAAACAGTCAAAATCCCTCCAGAAACACAATTGTCCCTATTATACTAAAAACTGTTGGATATCCGGATAAGTCTAAGCAACCGCAACCAAGTATTTTTTACTTTACTTTTAGAGATATCGAAAAAAATTTAGGAACTTATTTCAGTAATTGGTTTACGAACTTTGAAAAGCTGAAATCTGCCATAGATTTATATTTCAGTGCAGTTCACAGCCTGTATAAATACCCAATTGATATTTTTTTGAGCTTTGTGCAAGTATTGGAAATCTATCATCGTTGCTCATACAGAAATTCAATAATGACCAAACATGAGCATAAGTTACGGATTAAAAATATTATTAATACTGCACCTTCAGATTACCAGATTTGGTTGAAGGATAAACTTGCTTATAGCAATGAGCCAAGTTTAAAAAACAGAATAAAAGATTTATTATCTGTCAATCACACTATCTTAAGTGAATTCATTCCAGATGAAGATACCTTTATAAAAAAAGTTGTAGACACCAGAAATTTTAATGTCCATTATGACCCGCGCCTGAAAAGTAAATCACTTACAGGAAAAGAACTTTATAATCTTGGACAGAAGTTAAAAGTTCTTTGTGAATTGTGTTTTCTTAGAGAAATTGGATTTACAGACGATTTATTGATTCAATTCACTACACGGAATTATAGATTTCATAAAATTTTAAAGGATTTGGCAAATTGACGAACGGAGGTTTTCATGAACCCAGTGATCATCGTGCATGGCGGGGCAGGGAAAGTTTTAGTGAAAAAAGCCACTGTGAACGGGGTGCGCAAGGCATCCACTGCCGGGTATGAGGTGATGCTCGGCGGAGGGTCGGCCTTAGACGCTGTGGAAGCTGCAGTGAAAGTACTGGAAAATGCGGCACAGTTCAATGCTGGTTACGGTTCATACCCGACTCTTGCAGGCACTGTGCAGAACGACGCAGCGATCATGGATTCTGAGCTGCACTGCGGAGCTGTGGCCGGGATCGTAGGCATCAAAAACCCGATCAGTTTTGCCAGAAAAATCATGGACCGCACAGATCATGTGCTGTTTGTGGGCGAGCAGGCAGGAAGGCTTGCAGACATCTGGAAATTGAAGCGGGCTAATCTTTTGTCTCCACGCCGCAAGGCCCGCTGGGAAAAAGCGATCCGCGATCTGAAAGCAGGGAAACAGGTCTCAGCCTATTTCAAGAATCTTCACAAATTCCTCGATAAATACGGCATCGAACCGCACGGCACAGTCGGAGCTGTAGCCAGGGACAAAAACGGCCTGCTCGCAGCCGCCACTTCCACAGGCGGGATTTTCCTGCAGCTGCCCGGCAGGGTGGGCGATACGCCTGTGATCGGCTGCGGCAATTTCGCTGATAAATGGGGTGCCTGCTCAGCCACAGGACACGGCGAAGGCATCATCAGGCTTACTCTCACCAAGATGTGCGTGATGCAGATGGAATTTCTGAACGCGAAGCAAGCCCTGCGGAAAGCCATGGAGCGCGCCAATGAACTGGACGTAAAGTGCGGAGTGATCGGGATTGACCATAAAGGTAATCTGGGTTATGAATTCAACACAGTGGGCATGAGTTTCGCTTATTTCGACAAATCAGGTAAAATTTATTCTTATGGAGACACTAACAAAACTTGAGTTTAACATGATAACAACCTTTACAAGCTGCTTCACTGAAAGAATTTTGTTATTGCTCCAAGAGCCTCTAACAAAATGTCTCTCAAAAACAGCGGGTAAAGACATTTTACAAGAGGCTCTATGACGAGCATGCTTGATTATTTCCTTCTCTTTGTCTCGCTGCTTACGATAGTGACGGGTCTGATCAGGGGATTCATCAAAGAGATTTTTTCCCTTGTCTACCTGGTCTTCCTGATCTTTCTGTTCCCGAAAATAGCGGCCAGACTCTCGATTTTCTCGAACAGATTCCAGAGTTACCCTGTCTACCTGCTCTCTGTATTCATTGCCTGTTTCGCAATTTTCTTTCTGATCGAATTCGCGGTTTCCAGATTTCTCAAGGATTCCAAGGGCACTTTTTCAGACCGCATCGCCGGGGGGATGCTTGGATTCATCAAGGTCTGCGGCCTGTTTTTCCTGCTCGCGATTTTTTCGGAAATGAACATGCCTCCATTGACCATGCTCGACAATTCCAAGATCATCCACTCATTCAAGGAGTCAACAGGGCGCGGGATCAATTATTCAGCATACCAGGATAAGCTCTTCGATCTGATGCAGAACAACATGGAAAAGCTTGTGACCTCCAGCCTCCGCTCTACAGGGGAAGCGGTTTCTGCAGAAACTGATCAACTCTCACAGACAGCGGAAGTCAGAAAAATAAAGACCATTGAGGACCTGCAATCCAGTTTCCACGGCAGTGCAAAACTCAACGAACTTTTCTCAGACCCTGAAGTGCAGGAAAAAGTCCAGAAAAAGGACATTCAGGGGCTGCTCTCAGCGAAAAAGTTCAAAGAGCTCTCAGAAGACCAGGAATTCTGCAATGAGTTGAAGGAGCTGATGAAAAACACGGATTTAAAGTCCCTGATGCGCGACATGCAGAGAATTCAGAAAGAAAACGAACCCAAATGATAAGAACTGGTTTCAAAGGTCACCGGTCAATTTAAGTTTAATTTATCTCTTGACATCATTTTTGATCTATATTAGTCTATTGTGCCGCCCTGGAGAGTATGACGTAATAAAGTAGATCCAAAACTCGAAAAGGGAGGGGCAAAATGAAAAGATACCTGGTCCTCTGTTTCGCACTCACAACTCTTGCAATTTTCGCAGACAGCCTCACAGCTACCGACGACCAGCTGAAAAGCAGAAAGAAAACGGCAGTTGAAATCATCAGTTCAGACGAAGGCTTTCTGGAAGAGTATTCCGACAGACTGAATGAAAAGGAAATGACCTATTTCTATAACCTGTCTTTCAAAATGGCGGAAGACCTTGCTTCCGAAACCATCCAGATTAAAGACGACAACCTGGCCTATGAATACATCCAGACCAGAATCGAGTGCAAAAGCGGCCTCAAGAGCCAGATCCGCGGCAAAATTGAATCCTATCTAAGAGGCGAGTACCAGCTGACCGAAGTCAAACTCAATCCGGATTTTTCAAACGCCTGCAGCAGGATGCTCAGAAACCTGGAAGCAATCAAACTGCAGCGCGCCATGACAACAATTTAACACCACAGTTTCAGTTCGGTTCCATCTGAATTCAAATCCCCTCCAGCTGAGGGGATTTTGCAACACTACTCATTTTTGTATAAAATGGATGAAATCTATATTTTAAGCAGGAGGACTGATGAGCGACATTTTCAAGGCTTACGACATCCGGGGTGTCTACAACAAAGACTGGAACAAGAGCGACGCTTACAAGATCGGATATTTCCTGCCGAAACTCCTGGGCGGGAAAAAATTCGCGGTGGGCAGGGATGTCAGGGCGAGCTCTGATGAGATCTTCGAACACCTGGTGGCAGGCATCACAGACGCGGGCGGCGATGTTTACGATCTCGGACTCACAGCCACACCAATGGTTTATTTTTCTACAGTAAAGTATGAAATGGACGGGAGCGTAATGATCACTGCTTCCCACAATCCCCCTGAATATAACGGCATGAAAGTTTCCAGAAAACTCGCCATGCCTGTTGGTCTCGAGAGCGGCCTCGCAGACCTCAAAAAAATGGTGGAGTCAGAGATTACTGTGAAAAGCAGCAAAAAAGGCAAAGTCCATAAGCTTGATTTCATGAAAGATTACCCTGACCATCTGAAAAAATTCGCCAGAAACATCAAACCCCTGAAAGTTGTGCTTGACACAGCCAACGGCATGGGCGGACTTTTAATCCCGAAACTGCTCGAGGACCTGGGTTTCGAAGTTACCAACCTCTTCCCTGAACTGGACGGCACGTTTCCCAATCATTTGCCTGACCCGCTCAAAGAAGAGAATCTGGTTGACCTGAAAAAAATGGTCGTGAAAAAGAAAGCGGACCTGGGAATCGCAATCGACGGCGATGCAGACCGGGTAATGTTCGTGGACGAGAATGGCGGCTATATCAGCGCTGACCTGATCCTGCCTGTGATGGGAAAACTGCTGCTCAAAGACCAGAAAGGTTATGTGATTTACGATGTGCGTTCATCCCGCTCGGTTCCAGAAGAGATCAAGAAGCTGGGTGGAACCCCCTACATGTGGAAAGTCGGCCATGCATACATGAAACAGAAGATGCGCGAACTGGACGGAGTATTCGGCGGCGAACTGGCTGGTCACTATTATTTCAGGGACAATTTCTATACGGATTGCGGTACAGTGGCATTGCTTTGTGTCCTCTCAGCCCTCTCGATGGGAACCAAGAAAATCTCGGAATTGATCGCTGAAATCAAGCATTATCATTTCAGCGGAGAGATCAATTTCAAGGTCGAGGACAAGGCCGGTAAAATCAAGCTCCTGCTGAATAAATATGCAGACGGCAAACTGGTGGATATCGACGGGATCCGCGTGGATTACCCGGATTACTGGTTCAATGTCAGGCCGTCCAATACCGAACCTTTCCTGCGTCTGGTGGTGGAAGCCAAAACCGATGAACTGATGAAAAAGAAGACCAAGGAACTGACTGACCTGATCAAAGCGTAACATTCTTATATTAATTTAAAATAGAGGGCGGTGATTAAACCGCCCTTTGATTTCGAGTAGTGGAATAATATTTCATCTGTTATAAATCGTAAAGAAATTCAGGGGCCAAGTCCGCACCGTTTGGCCATTCGATCGTGTCTATCTCAGGGTTGAATCTCACTTTGCTAAAGAAAACGGCATCCTTCAGCGGCAGAAAAATACTGCGCTTTTCGTTTTTTATCTTGTTTTCTAAATCTGCAATCTTCTCAGTGCCATCGCTGAAAGTAACTTTCACTTTAAAGGCTTCAAGGTACTTGGCGTCAACTATCCAGATCATGTAATGCTCCTATTCCAGCGGCTTCACCTTTTTGAAATCACCCGTTCTTCCAATGGTTTCCCAATTTTCAAGCAGTTCGCTGCGATGTTCGTTAGCCCACTCCAGAGTCATGGCCAGGACTCTGCGCGGCAATTCCCCTTCAATCAACCTCAAATCATTAATCGAGACCTTTGCCCTGAATTCATTATACTTTACATGAAAATGAGCCGGGCAATGATCATCGAAATACATCATGATGATGATACCAAAAAACCTGCTTATTTCAGGCATGTTTCAACTCCTTTGATAGGATTGTGGATCATGCTTTTTTCCAGCATTGCTTCAATTACCGCCAGTTTCGGTTTGACCGGCTCAGGCAGGGTCAGATATGAAAGCACGCTTTTTACATCCTTCAGACCATTGCCTGTAATCAGAAGCAATACTGATTCCCGACCGTTGAGAATGCCTGATTCGCGTTCCCTGATGAAACCGGCCGCAGCGGCCGCAGCCGCGGGTTCTGCGAACACACCGCTTTCAGCTGCCAGTTTC
Organism: Candidatus Wallbacteria bacterium; assembly: GCA_028687545.1. Lineage (NCBI taxonomy): Bacteria > Candidatus Walliibacteriota > Candidatus Wallbacteria bacterium. The sequence goes on along the minus strand of JAQTZZ010000023.1, from coordinate 18,238 downwards.
CGCTGGGCAGCCTGGATTTCCGAGTCGCTGACTGTCATGAAATGGCCCTTTTTTTCTTTGGCGATTCTGATCGCCTGGGAAAAGGCCCGGGGAATATCCACTGAAATTGAATCAGCCACTGTTTCAGCCGCCACCTGCATCAATTTATACCCTGCTTTGACTGATCTGCAGTAAGAATCAGAACCTGCAGCCTGCACACCGACCAGGAACGGGATTTCGCTGATCAGGCCAAGCCGCTTGAGATCTAAAAAGCCCTTGTAAACACCGCCTATGATGCAGCCGTCGCCTACAGGCACATAAATTCTGTCCGGTAATCTGCATTTTTCAAAGATTTCCAGTGCCGAGGTCTTCTTCCCTTCCAGCAGTATCGGATTAAATCCGGTACTGCGGTTGTACCAGCCGAACTTTTTGGTGGCCTCCAGGCAGAGATCATAGGCTGTATCGTAATTCCCGGCCACCCGGAAAAGCTTCGCCCCGAAAATCATCAGCTGCACGATTTTTGCCACAGGCGCAGTTTCAGGGACGAAAATAATACTTTTAAGCCTGAACGCAGCTGTCATTCCAGCAAGGGATGACCCGGCGTTGCCGGTTGAGGCGCAGGTGATGACCGGCTCCCGCTCCTCTCTGGCCCTGATGCAGGCAATCACTGAAGCCCTGTCTTTATATGAGGCGGTCGGATTTCCGGTGTCGTCGAACAGCAGCACGCCTTTCTGCGAGAAACTTTTCTCCCATACCCTGAGATTGTATACCGGTGAATCTCCGACCTGCAGAGGGACGTCGGAATTTTTCAAAGTTTTAACAATCGGCAGAATCTTCTGGTAGCGGACAGGGGCATTCCGGGACCGGCTGAGCCAGCCCTTTTTCTTCAATGCATCATAATCGTAAATCACATCGAGCAGACCGGTTTCACCGCATTTTCTGCAGGTATAACTGACTTCCTGAAGATTGTAGCCGGCCCCGCAGACAGAGCAGGAATAGTGAAATTTCACGCCAGTTCTTCCAGGGCTTCTTTTTCGGTGGGACAGATTTTGATGATTTCGCTGATATGGGTGATGCGGAACATATTCAGAATAAAAGGATTCAGGTTGCAGACAACCATTTTCCCCTTACTCCCGTGAAGATTGTTGTAGAACTTGACTATTATACCGAGTACGGCGCTGTTGATATACGGAAGACCCCCAAGATGGAGGATAACTTTGTTCCCCTTTAACAAACTGGCGGATTTAAAGTATTCGGCCATCTTTTCCTCTTCCCGATGGTCGATCTCGCCCTTGATTTCGATCACAGTGATTTTACTAATAATCCGGCTGATCATTTCCATGCTGGATATTCTATCCGAAAGTAAAATCCGTGTAAAGAGATTTTGTCAAAGGTACCAGTATCAGAATCTGACCTGGAAGATACTTTTTTGCCCGCTCTTTTTCAGAAGCTGGAGTAAAATCCGCTTCAGCGGCAGCGGAAGGAAATCAGAAAAAAGCAGATTCAGGAATCTGATATTTTTACTCTTTGCCGCCATTTCAACCAGATCGATGAAATGATGGTAATAAAAGCGCAGATGCCTGTTCAGAAAATGCCTTTGGAAAATGCTGCCTTCGAAATAAGTGTAGAATCTCCTGGTGCTGAGTATTTTCCACCACTTTTCATACACCGGAGTGCCGCGATAGGGATAAAGATAGGACAGCTGGAGCAGTGCAGGATTGATTTCAGCGTTAAGGAAGACCGATTTCATTACATCAGCACCGCATTCGCCGGGTATTCCAAGCATATTGAAAGTTGCCACCCGCAGTCCTGCATCAGACAGCATCCGGCAGCGTTTTACCGTGTCCGTGAGAACCGACTGTTTGCCGATCCTCTCTTTCATTTCAAGTGTCCCAGACTCCACTCCGACGAACACCTCCTTCACAGGCAGCTTTTTCAAGAGCTTTACTGATTCCTGGTCTATGCTCCCTGTAGACAAAAGGAATGAAACGGGCAGGCCGATTTTTTTGTATTGTTCCACGAATCTGGAAAGCCATTCCAGGTCAGGGAAAAAAATGTCATTCTGAAACTGGATGGATTCAAGGTCCGGATAGCGGCTTGTCACCTGTTCGAGTTCGGCGCAGACATGTAAAGGCGAACGGAAGCGGAAGGTTTTGCTTCCGTATAACCGGTTGAGAGCACTGTTGCAGCAGAAATCGCAGGAATGTCTGCAGCCGCGGGCTGCCATCAGCGGGAATCTCTTGAAAATCAAATAATCGTCGCTCCCTGCATATCCGGATGCATCCAGATCAGCGAAAGGCAATGAATCCAGATTTTCCACCAGTCCGCCGGTTCTGTTTTTCACTGCACCAGTTCTTGAGTTGAACCAGAATCCCGGAGTAGCTGTGATTTCCGCTTTATCCCTCAGACTGGAGAGCAGGTTTAAAAAAGGGAGCTCGCCTTCCCCGACGCAGACACAATCCACTCCAGGGGAATTCAGCGCTGATTCAGGATCTGTCGTGGGGAAAAAACCACCCCAGGCGACTGTCAGCCCCGGAGCCAGAACTTTCACTTTCCGAGCCAGTCTTTTCACTTCCAGAGAAAGATGATTCAAAGAGGAAAAAGCCAGCAGATCCGGACTTTCCCGCTGCAGGATCCGGGAAAGCTCCAGGGTCCGGATCGGATTGCCTGATTGATGAAACGCTACTTCAAAACCGTGTTTTTTCAGAAAGGCCATAAATACGGACATGCTGTAATAAAAACGCCCCTGCCAGATAGTCCTGTTTCCGGAACTGCTGTAACCGCGTTCAGGATATATGAATAGTACTTTCATGATTTTAGTATAACTCATTAAATTTAGGATGTGTTATAATACCTAGATATGATAACAAATTTTCCGAAAACCAAGATTCTTGCTACTCTTGGTCCGGCCAGTTCTTCGATGAGCAAGCTTTTCCGGCTGATTGAAGCCGGTGTCAACGGTTTCCGGATCAATTTCTCACACGGTACGCTGGAAGAAAAGGCTTCTTTGTACAGGAATATCAAAAAAGCCGAAATCAGGACCCGGAAAAGGGTTTTTATCGTTCAGGACCTCTGCGGCCCCAAAATCAGGGTCGGTACCATTCAGGATGCGGTCTTTCTGGAACCCGGGCAGACCTATACTTTTGTCAAAGCTGAGACTGCCGCCAATAAGGGTGAACTACCGCTTCCGGTTGAGGAAATTTTTGATAAACTCAAGCTTGGCGAGACTTTCTTTATCAACGACGGGATGATCGAAGTCAAAGTCAAGAGGATTGTCAGCTCGACTTCGTTTCAGGTGACTGTCCTGAAAAGTGGATTCATCTCCTCACATAAAGGAGTCAATTTTCCTCACCAGAATTTCGATTTCCCCTCGCTCACAGACAAGGATAAGGAAGCAATCAACTTCAACCTGGAGTATCCCTGCGATTACATTGCTCTTTCGTTCGTCAGGAAGCCTGAGGATGTTCTGGACCTGAAAAAATACCTCAAAAGACTCAAACTCGACCTCCCGGTGATTTCCAAAATCGAAAAAGTTTCAGCGATAAAACTGATCGACACAATCATTCCTGTCTCTGATGCCATCATGGTAGCACGTGGCGATCTGGCAGTGGAAGCAGGATTCTCTGGAATCGGAGTCCTCCAGAAAACCATTGTGGCAAAAGCCATAAAAAAAGGGTGTCCCGTGATTGTTGCCACTCAGATGCTGGAATCAATGATCAGCAACCCGATTCCTACCAGGGCGGAGATCACAGATATTACAAACGCTGTTTTGGATGGAGCAGATACACTCATGCTTTCCGGTGAAACTGCGATGGGTAAATATCCTCTGCAGGTGATCCGCACCATGCGCAAGGTAATCCAGAAAACTGAGGCCATGAGTCATAACAGCATCGTGAAACTTCAAAAGCACTCCTCAATTTATGATACTGTCGCCGCAATTGCCGTGGAAGCGGCCTCCTCCCTCAATTCAAAGGCAATTGTGACTCCCACCATGTCCGGTGCCACTACCAGGAAGATAGTCAGCCTGAGACCGGATATTCATGTAGTTGCTCTAACTCCTCATGAACATCTGGCAAGAAGGTTACTGCTATACCGGGGAGTTGCAAGTGAGATTATTAATTTTTATAATAGTACTGATGAGATGATTGAGGAAGTTGAAAAAGCACTTTTGAGTAAAAAACTTTTGCATTCAGGCGACCTGTATGTTCTGACCGGCGGCACCCCTCCCGGGAATTCAGGCACCACAAACATCGTAAGGATAGAAAGACTATGACGAAAAAAGGAATCACTGCAGGTGAAATCATCACCGCACTTTTCATTGCAGGAGTTCTCGGTATTCTCCTCGGCATAGGTTACCTCAAGAAAAGCAGTGAACGTAACAGTTCTCTCTGCATGATCAACATGAAAGCCATCAAGACAGTCATCGAGTATTACAACTCAGAGACAATGAAAACCGAAAAAGTAAGCTTCCCCAATGGCCTGGGCCAGTTTCAGCAGAAACACGAACAGGCTCTGCAGACTTATTTTCAGGGTAACAGATTCCCCAACTGCCCTTCCGACGGTAACTATGGAATCAATGATTATGGAGAATTGTATTGCTCAAAACATACCAAAAATACGATCCCGATCGAAGGAAATATGGTGCAGAATACTGCTGAAGTTACTGCGATTCAGCCTGTGAAACCAGACAACTCGCTAGCCCTGTCTGAAGACGAGCAGTTCTTTCAGAAAGCCAAAAAATTTCTCCAGGAAAAAAATTTTTCCCAGGCAGGCTATTTTTACCAGCGGGCATACGAACTCAGCCCGGAAAAAGATTATTATCTGTATTATGCTTCAGATGCTTATTTCAAAGCCGAGGAATTCGGCAAGGCACGGATAGCGCTTGGACCGATCCTTAAAAACAAGAAAGCACAGGACCTGGCCAAAATTATTCAGAAATACGAGTATTTCAAGACCAGGCTAAGTGCCTATGAGGCACAATACAGCCTTTTCCAGGTACTCAAAACTTATGGAAATGACGAAGCCATTTTAAGAACTAATTTGCTGGGCAGGAATGAGCAGATCATCCGGGGGAACCTCTACCTAGCAGATTTCTACCTTGCACTCAAGGAAAATGCCATTTATTTCATTAACAGCGACAATATCTTCCACTATGACCTTGCATCCGGAAAAAATGACGTTCTCTACAACAACAGCGGCCTGGTGATGTTTTCAATTACTGCCAAAGGGAACAAAGTCGCTTTCATCTCCCCTAAAATCAACAACATTTCTCAGCTGATTCTGCTGGATACTTCCACGCGAATCGCCCAATCGGTCACTACCGAGAGGAATGATGTCAAAAAAGCAATTTTTTCAGCTAACGGCTATTACATCTATTATCTTTCAGGCAATAAGATTTACAAGTATAATCTGGAAACCCAGCAAAGCTCCATCAGCTGGGAAAATCCCACTTTTTCCGCCTATGATTTCGCCCTGCACCCGAAAAAAGAACAGCTGGCGATCGTAGTCAGCACCGGCGATTATCCTGATAATCGTGATCTGATCCTGGTCGATCTTGACAATCCCCAGAAGCATACCCAGCTGACAACCAGCCAGGATGCCAGGGAAGTCACTCCCAGCTTCTCGCCGCAAGGAAATTTCCTGACCTATGTCACCCGCCTCAACAAAGTCGAAAACCTGTATGCCTATGACATGAACAACAAGTCTTCGATTGCCCTCACTCAGAACGACCTGGAAGGGAAAACCTTTTTCCCGACCTTCTGCTGGTTCCCGGATGAGCAATTTTTCTATTATTCATACGGAGATGAAAGCAGCCATTCGCTCTACCTGATGGAATTCAGCAGCCACCAGAATCTCAGGCTGCTGGAAAAGGGCAGCGACATCGCCAATATTCAGCTCTTTTTTCCCCAGAAAAAGGAAAGTACCACTCAGGACCTGAAACTCTTCCACTAGTCCATTAATTTATTCAGCATTTTTCCGAAGAATTTCCTGTGAAAGCAATTACTTTAGCATTAATTTTATGCTTGTCTTTAATCTGCTGCGCTGAGGTGAACTATCTTGTTTACACTGCAAAGTGGCTTTCACCGGAGCAGTTAGCTGAAATCATCGGATCACAACTTACACCTGAAGGCAGCCTTTATTGCCTTGATTTATCAAATCAGCTCGTGATTTCGGATAAAGAGGAAAATCTGGACAAGATCAGAGTGCAGCTTGCCACAGTTGATGTTCAGGAAAAAACCATTTCAGACGACATTCTTGGATCTTTTGCAGTCATTACCGGCACGCTGGAGGTCAACGACGCAGCTAATCTGAAAATACACAGGCGTGTGAAATGCGGTGACTCTGTTTCAGTTGATAATTATGAAAAGGTGCTTTACAAAATCGGAAAACTTAATGAAGATGACAGATTCATGCTCTGCGGCAATCTGATCACATTCGAGCCTGTCCTGCAGTCCGGCGAATTCTCACTTAAAATGAAATTCGAATGTCAGAACATCGTGGGATGGGATAAAAACGGCGAACCGATCACCACCAAGCATTCCATAGAAAAAAACTTCCAGCTCGAAAACGGAAAGGAAATGCTGATATCGCTTGGCGAAAGTGGTGATCAGATAATCAATCTCAGGCTGCTCGCAACTTTAGAAGATTATCTGGGTTAAAACGCTGCCATTGCCAGGCTCTGGGATCCGTCGCAACTGAGAGTTACCGGAGGATCGATCCCCAGGGCCGAGATTTCATATTCGCTGTCCGCGACATGGACCGCGACCGTGCCTCCCTTGGTTACAATTCCTGTGAGGGTCATAGATTTGTCGGCTATATAGTTCGCCAGGGAATTGTCAACGCGTGAATCGTTTTCATCACCGTAATTTGTCTGGATCATCAGGGGGCGGCCTCCTGAGGTGCTGCGAATGTTCTCGAATCTCGTTACAGCGCTCTTGTTGGGATGGCCATATGAATTCTTTCCCATCTGGGTGATTCCGACTTCCGGTTTCAACGCGGTCAGAAGGTCGCTGCCACTGGCCCCGTCGCTGCCGTGATGGTCGAAGACATAGAGTTCAATGTCTTTCACGAATGGAACGATCTTCGTTTCCATGGCTTTGGGAAGGTCGCCCCCATAGTAAAGATCAAAATCTCCGCAGCTCAGGATTCCTGCTATGCTGAAATTATTTTCATCACTCCCGGAAATCGAAGCGTGGGTTCCGTTGGGCAGGTCGCAGTTGACACAGAGGCAATGAAAGGTCATGCCGCCGCCCAGGTCGAGCGTAGCATTGGCTTTGATCGTTGTACGATGATGAGAGGAAGCGGCAGAGGCATAGTTGCTGTATGCGGTTGTGCCGGGCGCGCCTGAAGTACCGCGGTCATATGCGATGCAGTCCGAGCCGGCCAGGCTTGAATTGAGCACTTTATCCAGTCTGCCGATGTGGTCGGCATCATAATGGGTGGCAACTACAAATTTGAGACTTTTCAGGATCCCGGAACTTTTCAGATTGTTGAGAAAACTCATCAGGTCTTCGTCTGTGGTCTGATTGGCGCCGCTGTCAAACACGATCCCGTTTCCGGTGGAAGAAACAGCGATCAAGCAGCCACCCTGTTCCACATCAGGAAGGAACACATATCCGCTGGCACCAAAGAGTAAGCTGATTGAAAGGAAAAAAATTACAACCGCGAAAATACTGCTCCTGAACATGCTGCCCTCCATACTTCTTACAAACTTGATACTCGATGCTTATACTGTCAGGACTAACGCAAAACTAAAAAATCTCCCTTTTCTTAAGGATCTAAGTGAGCAGACAGAGTGCCGGGTTTTGAGAACAACTCGATAGGCAAAAAGAGCGAGAAAGGCGCAACTGTATACTCAATGCTTAACCTTTCTACTCTAGTCCACTAATTATTATTATACAGGTCTTCGGTTTTGTCAAGATATTAAACAAAAAATCAGAATATATAGCAGAGCCCTGCAGAGAGACGGAAATTGTACCCGTAATATTCCGTGTTGTGGACGTCAACAGGCATCGCCATTTCCACCATGAAGTCCTCGTCGAATCTGGCCCTCACAGACGGGATCAGCTCGACCTTATTGCCGTTGTTTCCCCAATCTTCCGTGGCCAGCTCAGCGCCGATAGTCACATCCTCATTGTGGGAAAAATCAACTCCCATCCTGAACAATATCTTGTCGTCTCCCCAGTAATGGGTTACATCCGAATACTGCGGATCACCGGTAAATGTGTACCCAACATTGATATGGCAGTTGGCCAGCCCTGCTTTTGAACTCATGGCTGCCATCATTGTGAAATCGGTCTGTCCGGTGGAACCATCAGCCTCGATCCTTTTATCGTTTCCTGAGGGAAATTTGAATCCTGCGCATAAGGCCATCCCGCTGGTATTCTTGTCATTAAGCGGAATCCCGAATTTACCCATCAGCATGGCGTCTCCTACTGCGGATTCTTTTTCATTGGATGGATTCAAATACGGGGTGTTGATGTCCCAGGAAGTGATGGGAAGCACGAATCCAGCCTCAAAATGGTCCACCAGCCCGATTGTGACTGCTGTCGGGAAACTCTGCACATCAGCTTTCTCCCCTGAACCGAATGCGATCTTCTGGCCATTAGTCTTGGTGATCGTGCGATACTGGAACCTTCCACCGATCCTGTAATGGCTTTTGTCCACTGTACGGGCAGTGATAGTCTCCGTCAGACCGGAAACTCCATAAAAGGAGGGACCGATCAGACCGGGGTAATAATAAATATCCCGCTTTTCAGGAATTTCTTTTTCTTCTGCCGGGGTGATTTCGTAAAGATCCCTGTAAATCTTGTTGGCTTCCTGCTTTGCCTGCGCGTTGGTACCAGCTTCCGGGATCATCGGGTTCTCTTTCTTCACCCTGCGGGCATCGAAATATTTCTGCACATCAGAATAGCCATTCGACTTGAGCTGATCATCGGTGCTTACAGCGCCCCAGAGCGGAAAACTGATCAAGATTAAAGCCAATATTGAGAAAAACAATGAGAGTCTCATGGCATCTCCCCAGGATTTTTCTTACCTATCGGCAGGTTTGGGAAAAGAGGTTAGCAGCTTCTTAGTCTCTGCTCCTTTTCTTTTCGATGATTGATTCCGGTTTGCGCAGATGAATGCTGATGGTTCTGGAAGATTTATCCCTGAATTTGAGAGTAACTTCAGCCAGCTCTGATTCTTTCTTTAAAAGTACCCCTGAAGTCCTGAAAACATGGCGGGCTTTATCCAGTTCCAGCCAGTAATCCTGATCCCTGACCTTCAGGGCGGCTTCCTCCGGAATGCAGCCGGCATCAGTTCCGTAAAAATAAAACTCGACTCTGCAGGAATCTTTTGTGTCTTCAGGAACAGCCACTTCTACGGTCAATTCGCTGGTGTCCTTATGGCTGCGCTTGTCCGTCCGGGGTTCTTTCTTTTTCTCCACCCAGTAATAATTGCAATCAGTTTCTTCTGTCTCGTAAATCCCTTTCTGTTTCAAGAAGATTTCTCTCGCGTAACAGTCGGAAGGGAAACAGGAAAGAAGGGTCTCAGCCGGTTGGCCGGCCGGATCAAGCAGTGCAGCAAGGTAGAGTGCTTCACGGTAGGCTGCCGGCTGGTATTCCAGGTCGATTTTCAGGAAATCGTTGGGCCATTTAATCAGATCCAGCATATCGTCAAGGCTCTTCTTCTCTTCAGAGCGGGTGGTGGGATAGATCAGCAGCCTGGACAGATTCTTACGCTCAGGCGAAATGTAGAAGTCTTTCCGGTAATCAAGAAGATTACGCATGTTGAAGAAATCGTCGTCCTTCTTGAGCAGTGTATCCACAACCTTGAGATCGACTTCATGGCTGCTCTCCAGGGCGCCCTGGTATGCGAGTTTCAGAAGCAGCAGGGTTTCTCTGTAGTGGTAATATGAAAGGAACCTGGGAGATTTGAAGATCTCCAGGCCTTCAATCGCTTCATCCGGCAGGCCGGCATCCAGAAAGAATCTGGCCTCTGCTTCGAGGAACTCGGGCATGTCGTGCGGGACTTCGCAGGACTGCAGGGTAACCCAGGCCTGGGTCAGATATCCTGAATAGAGCCAGGGATAAAAAGCCAGCACTTCGATTTCTTCTGAAGTGTAGTAATGCTCACCAAGGTTGAAATGGAAGAGGCTGTCCTTTTCTTCCGGAAAATTCTTGGCCAGGCTGAAAAACACCCTGCTGTAAAACAGGTGTTCCTCAGGATTTTTCTCATCGAAGCGGCAGAGCATGGTTTCAATCAGGCCGCCCAGCAGGTATTTCTGTTTGTTCTTGGTGTCTGTGATGGCTCTCTGGAAAGATTCCTGAGCCAGTTTGAGCAGCCTCTGCACCTCGGTCTTCTGACCGCTGCGATACTGCAGCAGGTGCGCCTCCAGGTAGAAACACCAGGATTTGATATGATGAATCTCAGGCACCAGCTTCAGCTCTGCCCTGGCGAGCGCTCCATCCATTCTTTTCTGATAATCACGGATCACGGCGAGATCGGTGAGAGATTCCCTCTTGGCAAGTCCCATCACCACTTCATTGATATTCTGCTCTGCAGTAGTTTTGGTGATGGAGAGATTCCCGCCTTCGAAACAGCCCTGGAGCAGACAGCACATCAGCAATACCGGAAAAATGGAAAGGGAAAGGAAAAAGAACTGGCTTTTCATTTTATTGTTTCAACCCGATTTTCACTGCGTTGGGATCCTGATTCCTGACGATGCTCGCATCCTGGAATTCGACATATCCTTCCTTGATTAATTCCTGCACGATTTTGTTGACATTGCGGAAGCGGTACATGTCGTTTTCCACCTTGAAGCCCAGTTCGACGAATTTGTTGGCTTCAATGATGAACAGCATCTGGATGATCGATGAAAGGCCTTCCGGTGAATCGCGGTTCTTGTCCAGATGCAGGTTGACTATATCGAGCTTTGGAAGCTTGTTTGGGTCCTTATCCATCTGCGTGGCAATCTGCCTTAACTGCTCGGTAAGTTCCTTGGTGTCTTCCCAGTCTTTGGCCATGATGATCGCAGCATCCAGGTCGTACTCGATATCTCCGCTGCCTTTGCAGTGATACATGGAAGGCCGTTCGTCAGACTGTTGAAGGTCCAGGTTGCAGCCTTCCTTGGAAAGCGAGGAGATGGCCAGGATCGGGCAGTTCAGTTCCAGCGAAAGCCCCTTGATCCTGGTGGAAATCTCCTCCACCCTGAACTTTTCGGAAGAATATTCCTGTCCGAGCGGCATTTTCTGGATATAGTCCACCACGATCATCACGTCATCGGTGTCGAAGTCCTGCATGGCATTATAAGCGTGTGCCTTGATGCGTTCGATGGTGTCGTCCTTGCTTCCTTCAATCAGATAGAAATATTCCATGTATTTTTCCATCTTGCGCCAGCCCAGAATGAAGTTTTTCTCAAGCTGCGGATCCTTGTCAAGCTGCTTTCTCTGCAGAGTGTCGGCATTGATGCGGGCTTCCTTGGCCAGCAGCCTGTATGTAAGGTTCTTTCTGGTCTGTTCCCAGGTATAAAAAAGTACCGGGATCTTGTTGAAGGTGGCGATTCTGGTAGCGATTTCCAGCGTGAGCGTTGTTTTCCCGCGGCGGGGTGCTCCGGCGATCCCGTACAAAAATCCTTTTCTGAGTCCTGAAAGAGCTTGAGCCAGGCAGGTGAAATCACCAATATCGTAGCCGATGATTTTAAGTTCCCCGGTCTTTTTCCTGGTCTCTACCTCGCGGGCGATCACCAGCAATTCACCTTTGATCTTCTGAATATCCTTTTTTACCCTCTGCCGCTGGAGTTCCCGCAGGTCCTTCAGAATATTGCTGATGAATTCCACTATTTTCAGGTTGCGGTTTTTGCCCTCACCTCTCAGATATTCATTGATGCTTTCAGCGGATCTGCTCAATTCATCCCGGGCCAGCCTGTCTTTGAGCACATCGATGTAGACCATGATCCTTGAAAACCGGGGGGAGTTGCGCTCGTTGGTTTCGTTGTAAAAAGCCTGGACACCCTTGGAAAAATCTTCTCTTTCCTTGATCTTGCTGCTGAAAAAATCCGGCTGGATGATTTTTTCCTTGAATTTTGAAGTGTAAAGGTCCTCGATTTCCTCGAACAGGATCGCCCCTTCCTTGGTGGAGAACATCATTCTGTTCATTCCCATCAGCATGCTCCGGTCGAGGATGAAAAGGTCAGTGAGCATGCCTTTCAGAATCACCTGTTCCATGTTGATCACTTCGTCCTGGATCGGCCCGCCGTCTTCTTTTTCACGGATCTTTTTCTTAATGGCTTCCTGATCGACTTTCTCCAGAGCGGATTTTATCTTCGGGTATAATTTATAATAACAATCAGGGCATAAATTACCGCTTTTTTCATCACCGGGCATGAATTCGTTTCCACAGTTCTTACAGAGCATGGTAATTCTCCTTGTATCTGGTGGCGAAATCTGAAAGAAATTCCTGCATGATTCCCTGCTTTTCGGTCCTGCCAGTGGTTTTTCCGGTCAACTGCATGATTGAGGTGGCACCATTTCTCAGCTCCACCGGAAAATCCTCAGAATCGTGATTCAGGTTCAAACCAATGCCAGTAACGATACCTGACAAGTTTGCGCCTTTGCTCACCGTTTCCACTAGAATTCCCGCCAGCTTCTTCCCTCCGGCCAGAATGTCGTTAGGTTCTTTTACGGAAAAGCCGATGTCCGGATAGCGGCGATTAAGAAAGCCGCAGAGAGCGGCACCGACAAAAACTGAGAATCTTTCAAAATGCGAGAGTGGCAGCGATGGAGTCAGGACAAAAGAAAAATAAAGGCCCAGACCTGATTCGGAAAACCAGCTGCTGGTCTTCTGTCCTCTACCGGATTTCTGTGACTCTGCCATGATCACCAGTCCCTCCCGGGCATTATCGGAAACGACCAGTTCCTTGCACAGGTCATTGGTTGATCCGACCGCATCATAGCATCTGAATTCCCAGTTAACCATCCAGTTCTTTCCAGGCCTGTTTGATACCCTTGGCCATAGGGATGATGCGGGAAAAATTGATCAGTTTGAAAATTCCGGAAAGGTAATCATTGAGTCCGCAGATCACAAGCTTGGCATCAGGGTCTTTGGATCTCAGCCGTTTCAGTGTGCCGATGATGAATCCGATTCCTGCAGAATCTATGTATTCCAGGTTCGTCAAGTCGAAGACAACCCTCGTGGTCTGATTCAGCATGACTTCCATACGTTCCCGTATTTTCTGCAAGCTGAAAACATCCAGATTTCCTTTGATTTTCAAGATCACTGCCGAATTTTCCTCGCGTGACTCGATTTCCAGATTCTGCTCCTCGATTTTCGCCATTAGCGGCTTCTCCTCCTGCGCAATTTTGTTCATAGAGCCTCTTGCCTCAAGGCTAGAGGCTCTTGAAGTACATTTGTCTTCATTTTTTTACCTCTTGTCATGGCGCGGGTTCTGCATGACTTCGCTGGATGCCTGAATCAGAGCGGTCACGAGATCCACTCTGAACTGGGAAGCCAGGGCGGAAAGCCGGCTGTAATTTTCCCCTTCTTCAGTCACTACATATTTAGGGGGAAAGTTATTCAGAACGAGCGCCGCTATGTCCAGTCTGCAATGCTGGCATTTGCAGATTTCAGGATGGACCTTGAGATACTCATCCACTTTTTCCAGTACCAGTTCTTCCATGAAATTCCGCAAAGTCACCATGATGATTTAGTGGAGCCGATGGTCAGGATTGAACTGACGCCCCGCTGATTACGAATCAGCTGCTCTACCGCTGAGCTACACCGGCTTCTTTTTCCTTTCTAATAAATGTTTCATCCCTTTTCTCGCCGTATGATACTATCGTTACCGGCACGCCGAGAAATTTTTCAATAAATCCGATGTATTGATTATAATAAAATTCACTCTCCCGTTTCAAGTCTTTGAATCCTGGAATTTCTTCATAGATCGGGGTGCTTTGCTGAAGCATCCCGCCAATTTCGGGGAATTCGGTCTGAATCCGTTCCCCAATCCGATACCCGGTAGCTACTTTCAGCGGGGTTATCCCGCAGAGAATATCCAGCTTGGTGAGTGCGATTTCCGTTACACCGTTTATCTGTACTGCGTATTTAAGAGCAACCAGGTCCAGCCAGCCAGTCCTGCGTGGACGCCCGGTAGTGGTTCCGTATTCATGTCCTATTTCCCTCAGGGCATCTCCAAGATCGTCTCTGAGTTCAGTAGTAAACGGACCTTCTCCGACTCTCGTTGAATATGCTTTTACCACCCCGATCACCGCTTTGATGCTTCCAGGTCCGATCCCTGAACCCAGACACGCTCCTCCGGAAGTCGGATAAGATGAGGTAACATAGGGATAGGTACCGTGATCCAGATCCAGAAGAGTTCCCTGTGCACCTTCCAGAAGGATATTTTTCCCATGTATGAGATGATCGTGCAGTATACCGTTCACAGGCTTCACAAATTCCCGGATGATCTGAAAGTGATCACTGCAGCTCTTCACAATCTCAGATACGGAGAATTTAGAACCCAGCTTTTTTTTCTCCAGATTCATTCCGACCTTTTCCTGGAAGAGCTCCTGAGAAAAAAGATCCCCGATCTGGATCCCGCAGCGATCCACTTTGTCCCTGTAGGCAGGGCCGATTCCTCTGCCGGTAGTACCTATTTTTCGCTCTTTTCTCTGCACTTCCTCCTCAGAGTCCAGGAAGATATGATAGGGCATTATCAGGTGAGCTTTGGGGCTGATCATCAGATTGTCGAAGGATACTTTCCGCGCCCTTAGGCCCTCAATTTCAGAGACAAGTGCACCAAGGTCGATTACCATCCCGTTTCCAAGAATGCATCCTTTCCCAGGGTGCAGGATACCGGAAGGGATAAGGTGCAGCTTGAATTTCTCGGATCCCACCACGACAGTGTGGCCGGCATTGTTACCGCCCTGATATCGAACTATCAGGTCGGCATCTTCAGCCAGATAATCCGTGATTTTTCCCTTGCCCTCATCACCCCACTGCAGACCGATCACGATCCTTGCTGGCATTTATTCCCTCGCCTTCAGTCGAATCCCGGGAACACTGTCCGGGATGTCCACTTTCAAGATGAATTCTGTCCCGCGTTTGAGTTCCACATCTTTACCTTTTACAAACAGGCCGCCGACCGCACCAACAGGTCCGAAAGCAGCCAGGCCGATCAGAGTAGCTCCGGCAGCCATCCCTGTCTTGTCATCCTCAGTAAAGCCAAGCTGTTCGAGTTTGAGGCTGCATTCCCTGTTTCCCAGATCCAGTATCTGTTCAAGAACCAGGTTGAGCCGCCCGTTCTTACCCATCAATTCAGCGCGTTTGGCGCGACCGATCTTGCCTCTGATTGTAGTTCCTGATGGAAAGATCAGTATTTCGCCTGTTGAAACTGCGGTTTTGAGTTCCATTTCCAGCAGCTGGTCCTTGCGGGAGTGCCTGGAACTGAGGTCAGTCCTTAAAACTGCCTTCAGTTCAAAGTTTTCAGGCAGTCTGATATACTGGATTTCAAGGTCGCTGCCTTCGAATACTACAGCACAAAGTTTCCCGACTTCAAAGATCAGAGGATCGTTTAATGTATTGTCACCCTGTGTCTGTTTCTTCAATCTCGAGACCTTGGTCAGAAGAGGCAGGTCCGAACACCGGCTGGATAATTTCCATTCCAGATAATTTATCTTTGCCACCAGGGAGATGGTCCCTGATTCATCGAAATCAAATGGTTTCATCAGCCTGGTCAATCTGATATCGAGATTATTTTCGT
This sequence comes from Candidatus Wallbacteria bacterium, assembly GCA_028687545.1. NCBI lineage: Bacteria > Candidatus Walliibacteriota > Candidatus Wallbacteria bacterium. The sequence goes on along the minus strand of JAQTZZ010000023.1, from coordinate 2,517 downwards.
GAAAATCCTTGCCGAAGATAATGGTTTCCAGCCTTGAAAACCGGGATTCCAGGGATTCATTGAGCCGCACCTGCCCGTAAACCATAGTTTCCAGATTGCAGAGGCTTCTTTCGATCGACTCTCCGATTCCCGCAGAAACCGTAAAGAATCCGGTTAGAAAAAATATAAAGACCAGCCTGCTCATCCCCCTCATACTAATCCTTTTCCAGTAGAAATTTCAACAAATCCACGGGTTTTTCGATCATCCGCATGGCACCATGGGCTGCCAGTTCATCTTTGTTCCGGAAACCCCAGAGAGCTCCTACAGGATACATCCCTGCCCCGACCGCAGTTTTCATGTCGATTCCGGAGTCGCCCAGAAAAACAATTTTAGACAAAGGCTGCCTGAGGGCATCGGCAATTTCCAGGGCGCTGGATGGATTGGGTTTTTTCGGAGCATACGGCCTCGCGCCAAGCACCATGTCGAAGAGCCAGCTTGGCAGAAGCTCCCGGACCATCTTCTGTGTCATGTCATGATTTTTGTTGGAAAGTACTGCCATTTTCATTTCCAGATCAGTGAGAGTGTCAAGCAGCTCAGGAATGCCGTCATAAGGTCTGGTCTTAACCGACCAGAATTCGCTGTATGTCTCCACAAAAGCCTGCTGACAGGCAGCGATCAGGTCCAGGTTGCTGCAGGAGGCAGGCAGTGCCCTTTCCACCAGAAGATCAACACCTTCCCCGACCAGATACTTGTACTTTTCAGTCTCATGCTGGGGAAACCCCATCCTGTTCAGGACCCTGTTCATTGCGTCGGCAATGTCGTCAAGGGTATTGAGCAGGGTGCCGTCCAGGTCAAATATCACTGCTTTAAAATCCATACAACTCCTTCCAGTCACTTTTTTCCGACAATTTCAATTCCCACCGGGCAATGGTCAGATCCTTCAATATCCGATAAAATAAATGCTGATTTGACTCTGTTTCTCAAACCCTGGTCTACAAAGAAGTAGTCGATTCTCCAGCCGATGTTCCTCTCTCTGGCCCTTGTTTTATAGTCCCACCAGCTGTAATGCCCTGGGCCGGACTCGAACATGCGGAAAGTGTCGGAGAATCCGGAGGCCACAAACTTGTCGATCCAGGCTCGCTCCTGCGGCAGAAACCCGGATGAGCCCTCATTTTCCTTTGGCCTCGCCAGATCGATTTCCTGATGGGCTGTGTTGAAATCCCCGCAGATTATCAGATGCTTGCCTGCAGAAACAGTCTTCTTTGCGATTGAGAGAAATGCATCGTAAAAGTTCAGCTTGAATTGCAGGCGCTCGGCTGAAGATTTCCCGTTAGGATAATAGATATTATATAGAATGAATTCCTCATATTCAGCCCGGATCACTCTGCCCTCTCTGTCAAAATCCGGAATACCCAGTCCAGTGCTGACTTCCAGAGGATTCAGCTTTGTATACAGCGCCACTCCGCTGTATCCCTTTTTTTCGGCGCTGGCGAAATAAACGTGATAACCTGGCAAATCCAACGCTTCCCTGGGAAGCTGCTCAGGTTCGGCTTTTGTTTCCTGAAGGCAGAGAATTTCAGGCTGCTCGGTCTGCATCCATTCCAGAAAACCCTTTTTCAGCACAGCCCTGAGGCCGTTCACATTCCAGGAGATGATTCTGATCGCTTCCATTCGATCCCTCGCAAATTTTACTTGGTTCGGGGTTCGAGGCTCGTGGCCCGGGAAAAGAGCTGTATTTTCTCTGACCTCGATCCACGTACCTCGTCCCTCGGACCTTTCTTAATTATCTGAAGTTTCCATTTTTTCCAGCTTGAAAGGCAGAAAATTCTGCAACAGGAAATAGCCAGCGGCAAAGCCTCCCAGATGCGCTTCCCAGGAAATGCGGCAGTCTGTCCCTGAAGACAGACCCATCGTTACATTTCCCGCCAGAAACAGCGCTACGTAGAACCAGACAGGAACTTTGAACGGGATAAACAGGATAGTCTGATATAGTTGAGACTTAGGGAAAAGCAGCCAGTAACTCGCTATGATTCCAGCCACTGCCCCGCTCGCACCAACCAGCGGCAGGTGGTTTCCCCCGAAAATATTGATCAGGCAATGGGTCAAGCCCGCCAGGATGGACAGGACTAAATAATAAACAAGAAATAATACATTCCCCTTCCCAAAACCGTGATCCATGAAAACATCCAGCACATTGTCTCCGAAAATCCAGAGGAAATACATGTTGAATATCACATGGAACCAGCTTACATGAAGAAATGCGTATGAAATCAGCGAAAAAATCCCGATCATAGAAAGCAGCTTTTCGGGCATGGCTCCGAAAGTCAGATAGAATCCAGAAACCGATTCAGGATTCATGCCGACAACACCTATAAAAATGGCCAGGTTGAGCCCGATGATCAGATAAAGCAGAAAAGGTCGATTGCGGACAGGGTTGTAAACCTCTACCGGCAACTGGAAAATCAGGCAGAAAAGATAGAGGGCTCTGGTGATCTGTTCTTTTTTGGCAGCTCCCTCCAGATCCATTGTTCTGTAAT
>JAQTZZ010000022.1 GCA_028687545.1 Candidatus Wallbacteria bacterium | reverse complement strand
GGACGGATATGATCATTTCATGCTGAAGGAGATCATGGAACAGCCAAGAGCCCTGCAGCAGACGATCGGCACCTATTTCAAGATCGCTGAAGGAATCGACTTTGAAAATTTCCAGATCAGCAAGGACCGCGCAGCAGAGCTGAAAAAGATTTTCATCGTGGCCTGCGGCACTTCATATCATGCGGGACTGGTCGGAAAATACTGGCTGGAACGCTTCAGTGGATTACCCGTGGAAGTTGATTACGCTTCTGAATTCCGCTACCGCGATCCTTTGATTGAAAGCGACCACTTGGTGATAGTGATTTCCCAGTCAGGTGAGACAGCGGATACGCTGGCAGGGTTGAGGCTTGCCAAGGATTTTACCGAAGATACCCTGGGCCTGGTGAACGTGGTAGGCAGCACCATCACCAGGGAGGCCCGGCATGTGATCTATACCCACGCCGGTCCTGAGATCGGTGTGGCTTCCACCAAGGCTTTCACCACCCAGCTGGCAGCACTTCTGCTTCTCTCCATCCATCTGGGGAGGCTGAGAGGGAAGATCACCCTGCCGCAGATGAAAAAATTCCACAAAGAAATGAAGAAGCTTCCCCAGGTAATGGAAACCTGCCTTTCACAGCAGGATAAGGTGGCCTGCGTGGCTGGGAATCTTGCCAACTATTCCCATTTTCTTTTCCTCGGACGTAATCTGGATTTTCCCATCGCCCTCGAGGGAGCCTTGAAACTCAAGGAAATCTCTTACCTCCACGCAGAAGCATATCCAGCCGGAGAGATGAAGCACGGCCCGATCGCTCTGATCGACGAAAAAATGCCCACAATTGCCCTGGTGACCAGAAACCGCGTGCAGGAGAAGATTTTTTCCAATCTCCAGGAAATCAAAGCCAGGAAAGGCATGGTTGTAGGAGTGGTCAGCAGCGGAGACAGCAGAGCCAAAGAGCTGCTCGATCACTGTCTGGAAGTCCCGGAATTTGAAGAATATATGATGCCGATCCTGAACATTGTTCCGCTGCAGCTTTTAGCTTATCACGTAGCCAAGGGGCGCGGCTGCGATATCGACAAACCCCGGAATCTGGCTAAAAGCGTAACTGTGGAATAGCGAGGCTGCCATGCCGGATCTTACACAAGTACAAAAACTTGAAACCAAGCAGATCCAGATCCAGACTCTGACTCAGAAACAGATTCTTTCTTTGAATATTCTGCAGCTTCAAAAGGCCGAACTGGAGCAGATAATCGAAAAGGAACTGGAAACGAATCCTGTGCTGGAAGAGGAAGAACAACCCCAGGAGGCAGCTCCTGAAACAAACGTGGAAAAACCTGCCGAACCGCCTGCTTATATTGAAAAAATTGATTATGAGTGGCAGCAGGAAATCGAAGATGACGGATATCTGCCTAATCCTAAGTATCAGAACGACGAAGAAGACAAGAGTTTCGAAAAATTTGTCAGCCGCAATGAATCCCTGGCCGAATACCTGCAGAAGCAGCTGCGTCTTACAGTGAACGAACATGACCTGAAAATCGGTGAATTTTTAATCGGAAATCTCAGCCATGATGGATTTCTGAGGATCTCCCTTGAAGAAGCCTCAAAATACCTGAATGTCACAGAAGACGAAGTCGAATCTGTGCTCTATCTGCTTCAGGAACTAGGCCCTACCGGAGTTGGTTCCAGGGATTTGAAGGAATGCCTTTTCCTCCAGTACCTGGAAAAGGAAATGGAAAACGAGGTCGTGGCCGAAATAATTCAGAATCATCTGGAGGATCTTGGCAGGAACAAGCTCCGGGACATTGCCCGCAAGCTTCATGTATCCATCGAAGAAGTCAAGGAAGCTTCAGAAATCATCAAGCGGGATTTTTCCCCCAGGCCGGCGATAGACGCTTTCGTGACAGATGATGACAATTACGTACCTGACCCTGACATTATAATGAGCGAGGATGAAAACGGCCTGCTGAAAGTGGAACTCAACGAGAAGGGGTTGCCAAGACTCCGCAGGAACAAATATTACCTTCAGCTGATGATGAAAAAAGGAAACCTGACCAAGGACGCTGAGAGGTACCTGAAAGAGCGTTCCCAGGCCGCCGAGGAATTCATCAACAGTATCGAGAAGAGACGTGATACCCTGCTTGCGATTGCCAATCATATCCTGGAACGCCAGAATGAATTTTTCTATAAAGGGATCCGCTATCTCAAACCATTCACCATCAAGGAAACTTCAGAGAAGGTGGGAGTGCATGAATCTACTGTTTCCAGAGCCGTGAACAACAAATACATGGCTACTCCCCGTGGGATGTACGTTCTGCGATTTTTTTTCACCACCGGTTATACCAGCGAGACCGGGGAAGACTCGTCGCGTGAATCAGTCAAAGATCTGCTCAGGGAACTGGCGGACGGGGAGAACAAGAAACATCCATATTCCGACCAGAAATTGGTGGAGATGCTCAAACAGAAGGGAGTTGTGCTGGCAAGGCGTACTGTCACAAAGTACCGTGAAGAACTTGGAATCCCCTCTGCCAGCAAAAGGAAGGAATTCTGATTTGGAATATTTAAGCACAAGCCCGGAAAAAACACTGAACCTGGCAGGCGATTTCGGAGTACGCCTGCAGAAAGGGAATCTTGTTTCCATTCTGGGTGGACTGGGATCAGGAAAAACAATTTTTGTGAAGGGCATCGCCGGCAGCTTAGGCATTCCGCAGGATGCAGTGAAAAGTCCCACCTTCGCATTGCTCAACCAATATTGCGGGAGTCGGGGAATACTGTATCATTTTGATTTCTACCGGCTGGTGTGCGAAAATGCGGGCTATAGATTCGACTGGAATGAGATACTGAGTACCGGGATTGCGGTTGTCGAATGGGGGGAAGCCTGTCCGGAACAACCAGACTATACAGTAAAGATAGACAAACTGTCCGGAGATGAACGCAGGATTGTCATCGAAGGCAGCCATGAACCTTTTTAGCCTGGACTGTCACCGTCGCGAGTTCAATTTTACGATTGTCTGGGAGGGTAAAAGGTATTTCTTTCAGAGCTGCGACGACTCTGAGACGATCGGTGATTACTTGCGGGCGATTGCAGAAGCTTATGGGATCAGGCTTTCAGAGCTCGAAATCTTCGCCGGCTGCGGTGGACCCGGTTCCTTTACCGGATTGAAATCCGCCCTCAGCTTCCTGTTTGGACTGTCGGGCGGAAATGCAGACAGAGTCAGGCTGATCCCGACTTTTGTCTGTTATGAAAAACTGTTTCAGAATGGATCCGGGAATTTCGCAGTGGTTCTGCCCGCTGGTATCAAGGACTACTATCTGCACTTGACCGGGAAAAATCCGCAACTGGTAGATGATACACAACTTGTCTCAGAAACAAGTGCCTGTTCGGTATATTGTGGAGAGCGGAATCAAATGCTTGACCGTCTGGGAAAGACTTATCTTCCCGGACAGTGCCTGTCACAGGTGATGGCAGATCTGGAATCTTTTGACGAATACAGGGGGCTTGAAATTTTCTATCTTAAATCTCCGGGTATAACCATGAGAAAGGAAAAAAAGGCCGGTTCGTATGGAAAATCCGCATAGTAATCTTTACACCTGTATAAAAGACCATGGTGCAAATATAATCACAACACTGAGGATCTTCGGCGTTTCGCTGATTTTCTGGTTTACACCATTTCAAAGTTCACTGATGCAGCTGTTCGTGATCGTGATCTATATCCTGATTGCCACGACAGACGCATGGGATGGCTGGTTCGCTAGAAAATACGGACGAGTTACGGAAACCGGCAAGATACTTGACCCGATCGCGGACAAGATCCTGATCCTGACCCTGCTTCCACTCCTGGAAATGCAGGTTATCACATCATTCCCCGTGTTTGTGATCCTGGCGCGGGAGTTCGCTATTTCTGCGCTGCGGATCAGAGCCGCCCAGCTCGGCCAGCAGATCGAGGCCAAGAAACTGGGCAAGATCAAGACAGCCTTCACCATGCCATTGCTCGGCATTCTGCTCGGCATGGTTCATGCACCGGACAGCCAGGGAATTCCATTCGTGCTCTGGCCGCTCTATCTTTTGATGAAATGGGTGCAGAGCTGGCCCAAAATCATCATCCTGACCTATATCTGGCTGGTAGTGATCATCACCCTGATCTCATTCTTCGATTATTTCAGAGAATACATCATCGGCTATCTGAAGCTGCAGAAATTTCCCAAGCGGGATATCAGCTGGTACAAGGCCGCAATTCCCAACACTTTCACAGTCCTCAACTTCAGCATGGGCATACTGGCATCCTATCTTGCCTTTGAAACCCATTACGGACTGGCCGTGCTCTGCATCATTCTCGGCATCTTTGCGGATGCGGTAGATGGCCCTCTGGCGCGTAAACTGAAGATATCAAGCAAGTTCGGAGCAAGGCTTGATTCCAAGGCTGACCTGATCTCTTTCGGGATTGCGCCCACTGTGCTGATTTTCCGATATTTCAGCGATCCTGATGCTTTCATGACCAACCTGAGCGTGGAGATCACAGGCACGATCGGATTTTTCCTCGCTCTTTTATACGCCTTCAGCGTCTGGTACAGGCTGAACAGATTCGACAAGCAGCAGGGACATACGGAGTTCTTCGCCGGCCTGCCGTCGCCTGTCGGCGCAGCGCTCGTGCTGGTCAGCGCGATTTCCCCGTATCTCAACACACTGAAAGTATTTCCCTGGATCGTGCTGTTTTCATCACTGCTGATGGTGTCCAGGGTACCCTATGCTCATCTTGGAGTTGCCAAGAAACGTAAATTTTTCCTGCTGCTGGCGGTCTGCACGATCCTCGCCAGCTTACTCACTTTCGCCAAACTGCTGGAAGTGAGGATACTGGAAGAAATCTACGCCTTCGAGATGCTCTTTGGCGTGATCATGCTGTACGTGATCTCGCCATTGTTCATCAGAACGAATCGGTAACTAATTTTCCGGTTAACACTTTCATCACCCAGCTCTTCTTCAAACCTACCGCATGATGCGGGCACAGTTCGTGGCAGCACAGGCAGCGCGTGCAGAGCTTGTAATCAATTCTGAGTTCCGGACTGATGGCTTTCGCAGGACAGGAATTTTTGCAGACCATACATTTTCTACAGCGGCGGGATAGAATTTCCGGGTCAACCGAAATCAGCAGTCTGACCGCGATTTTAAGCAGCAGATTAGGCAGCGCGTGCAGCAGGGAAAAGCGTCCTTTCTTGAAATCCCTGATAGGAAAACCGTCGAGAGAATCTCCTGCGATTCTGATCGATTTGCGTTCTGCGATTCCCAGGCCGCGGCTGTGGGCGGATTTCAGAAATCCGACCTGCATGCTTTTAAACCCCATGACCCAGGCAGCCACGCTGTCCAGAGAGATAGGATCAAGGCTCGCGAGGATCAGGCCGACTTCCCTTTTTGTCCCCTGATTCGGGCCGTTTCCTTCCATGGCCCAGACAGCGTCCATCACCGAGAAATGCGGTTTGACAGCCAAAAGAAGATCAGCAACCGCTTCCCCGAGCGCGCGGGAATTCGGCCCCATCCTGTGCAGGTCGAGTTTGCCTGTTCCGGGAATCAGGCCCATCAGATTCTTGACTGCACCTGTGATCATTGTTTCCACGTGGGTCTTCATTTTTGGTACTGAAACCAGGATGTCAATTTCATCAAGCAGGGAAGAGAGGCTGACTGAACCGAGAATTTTTCCGTTGATGAAAATTGTTTTTGCGCCTTTTCCGTCCAGGTTGACGAAAGGAAAACCTGACTCATCCAGAGCGGATTTGAGACCGCTGGTTTCCGCAGCCCTGGCTGTTTTTCCGTAACTAACCCCTCCTGAGGATTCACCGACAATCACTTCCGCCCCTCGTTCCCGGAGAATCACTGCCAGCTGTCTGACTACCTCGAAATGGGTGCAGACGCAATCTTCAGGGCGGGTTTCTCTGAGCAGGTTCGGCTTGAGCAGGACTTTTTTATCCTTGAAACTATAAGTAGCCAGGACTCTGGAATTTTCAAGCACGCTCAGCAGCGCTTGTTTTACTGCAGCGGGTTCATATGCAAGGCAGCGGGTTGCTGCGACAATGGATTTATGCATCCGGATTATTCTGCTGGAATTGTTGAATGATGTCAAAGAAGCATGGTGACGAGTGATCAGCGAAAAAAATCTTGAAAAATATGCTTTCCTTGTTTAATATTCTATTTGTGGTCCCGTAGCTCAGCTGGATAGAGCGGCGGTTTCCTAAACCGAAGGTCGGAGGTTCAACTCCTCTCGGGACTACCATTTTTTTCAGATCCTTCTTCAGTTTTCATAAACAGTAAATCTTGAAATTTTGAAGACCCGGTGATAAGATTATCTAAATTCATCTTAAGGAGGAGCCATGGCTAAAAAGAATTCAAGACTTACCATGCTGATTCTGGTGCTGTTTCTTGTCTCGCCGCTGTTCCTGATGGCACAGGAAGTAAAGGAAAGGGCCGGGCAAGCCCAGGGTAATCAGAAAAGCAAACCGAAGATTCACGTGGAAAAGAAAGTAACCAAGGAAAATACAAACTGCTCGTGTGCAGGCACATGTGCAGTCAAATGTTCCTCCTGTCCCAAGAAAGAACTGCCATTGTTCAATCCTCCGGGCTGGGGTGTTGGGGACAAGACAGGTTGGGAAATCGGCAAGCTGAATCCGGCTTTGAAGAAATTCCTGGAAGAGAAGCCTGCAGAATGGAAAAACTGGTCCAATAAGGAGCAGGAAGAATGGCTCTACGAACAGCACAAAGGAAAAGAGGCTCTCTCTGACATAGCCCGAAAATGCGAATTCAAAGCACCTGGAGACTATGACTGTGCAACGTTCTCATACGAGGCAGCTACACGTCATGGCGTTCCCATCAAAATTTCCGAGCTTCTGGTGAGTTTCATGATGATGCACCAGTGGAGCGGCCTGGAGATCGAGCAGGTTACCAGAGCTTTGGCAAGCGGAGTGGAAAAAAAGGCTGATTTCAAGAAACTGTTCGAATTTGCTGACAGTGCTTTCAATGATAAAAATTTGAATGGCAAGACACTGGCGATAGAAATTTACAAACTGATCACTTATTCTCTGGCAGAATAAAATTAAGTTTAACAATTAAAAAAAGCCCGGCATTCACCGGGCTTTTTAATTTTACAGTTGTTTTCCTATTCTCCGAGCAGGTTGTTGAATTCTTCAGTTCCCTTTGATTTTTCAACAGCTGAAGCATTAAATTTTTCTGTCTGTTTGAGAATGCCGTCAGGAGACAGGGCTTCATGATTAATATTTTCGGCGGTCGGTTTGGCTGAGACAGTAATCTCTGGTTTAGAAGGGTTCTCCGCAATCACAGCCTGGGAATCAGATTTGGCTGCTTCGACTTGGATCTCAGGTTTAACAATGGCGACAGTCTGGTGAGATTGTTCGGTCTTGGATTCAGAAGATGTATCAGGCGCTTTGTTAACCGCAACTGCGGTTTTTTCTCTGTTTTCAGCGGCAATCGCCAGTTCCACGCCTTTGGAATAATCCCTGCAGTCGAAGATGACCTGAGTGGCCAGCTTTCTCCAGGTTTTATAGAGGTCCCTGGCATGGGACAGGTTTTCAGCAGTGGTACAGTCATCGCCCTGGATGATATCGAGTACATTTTTCAGGGTGGAGGTTGTGACGTCGATGTTGTTGCAGAGTTCCCTGGCTTCGGAGTTCATGAAACCGTTGTCAAAGGCATTGCTGATAATTTTTACCAGGGTCTTGAGTTCAGCCGCCTTGCAGTTGGCCTGATCGCCTGTAGCGCAGATCACGGCTGCCTGGGTGGAGTCAAAGGCATCCTCAAAGATCAGTTTGTCGAAATCTTTCAGGGATTTTTCCAGAGGTGCATTGATGTCGTTCAAGCTGCGGATTGTTTCATTGATGGCTCTGACATTTTCGTCTGGAAGAGATGCAAATGAAGAGATTGAAAATAATAAACTACAACTAATCAAAATTTTTTTAAACATAGTACCCCCACTCATGTCGATCCACTTATAAGTTAATTATAAACAGAAAATCATCAGAGTAAAGTACTTTAATAAAATTATTCTCGAACTGGTTTTTCAGGAATCTTCTTTCTGATATAATCCAAAACAATGACGATCCAAAGCATCATGAAATTCGACCTGGATTTCAAGGAACTTGTCCGCGGCAGCGGGGCTTCTTTTACTTTCAGAATCGCCGGAATGCTCTTTGGCTATATTAGTACCATGCTCATGACCCGTTTTTTCGGAGCTGACGCCTTGGGCTGTTTGATGATTGCATCCATAGTGGTGGAAATCTCCGGCATATTCGGGAGGTTCGGCACCAATATCGCCCTGCTCAGGCTTACTGCAGAGCATTATGCCGGAAATCAGATCGGCAGGATCAGGGACATCTACTTAAAAATCATTTCCATGATCACACCTGTTTCTCTGCTCCTCACAACGGCGATTTTCATGTTTTCCAGGGAGATAGCGGTCATCTGCTTCGGCAAAGAGCAGCTCACACCTTACATCAGAATTGCCGCCCTGATGATTTTTCCTGTAGTGCTGAATTTCATCCATCAGGAAGGTCTGCGTGGCCTGAAGAAAATCAACGATTATTCCTTCCTGAAGTTCACTGTTGAAAACTTGCTGATGACCCTGGTACTGGCTGCAGCTGTACTTTTCTGCAGGAACGAGTACATGCCTGTGATCAGCTATGTCTCAGCATCTTTCGGAGCCTGCCTGATAGGAATCATTCTGTGGGTTCTGCGTTCCAGAATACTCTCCACAGGGAGTATAGAAACATACAGCCGTTCCGGGATTCTTGGCATTGCCCTGCCGCTGATGCTTGCCAATTCACTGGTCTTCTTGATGGGTTCCATCGACACTTTGATACTTGGGATTTTGGGGTCGACCAAAGATGTTGGGATTTACAGCGTGGCAATCAAGGTTTCCAGGCTGGTATCAATTACGCAGATGGCTGTGAACAGCATTTCTGCTCCCAAGTTTGCAGAGATGCATGCCAGGGGTGACATATCCGGCCTCGACCGGATCACCAGGCAGTCCAATCTGTTGATCTTCTGGACTTCTGTCCCAGCGCTCCTCTTTCTTGTGCTGTTTCCAGGCTTCACACTGGACTATTTTTTCGGGTCGGAATTCAGGATTGGAGCTGCTGCCATGCTGATTCTTTGCACAGGAAACATTTTTGACGCGGCTACAGGTTCCGTGATTTCCCTGATGCAGATGACCGGCAGGCAGGTGGCTTTCCAGAACATCGCCTTCCTTGCTACAGCTGTCAATGTCATCTTGAACTGGCTGCTGATTCCTGCCTTTGGGATCAATGGAGCTGCGCTGGCAAATTTTTCGAGCATCGTGACCTTGAATCTTTGTTCAGTGATTTATCTTTATAGAAAGTATGGAATATTGAGTATCTATCTGCCGTTCATTAAAGTAGGGGTGAAAGGCCGTTCACCCGCACGAAAAAATGAATAAAATATAGGGGCTGGGTTCACCCCAGCCCCTTTTGGAATCATGATTTGAATTTTTATTTTCTGTGCTGGAAATGGAATGCTATTTTCCTTTGTTGGGAATCACGCAGATCATTTTCATGGCTTTACCCGCTGAAGCGAACTGATGTTTTTTGTCTTCAGGCACCAGCGCTACAGAACCTTTGGAAAGGGGATATTCCGCATCCTCGATCCGCATCACACCGCTTCCTTCCAGCACATAGATTTCATGCTCCCAGGGATGGGCATGAAAAGGGGTATGCCCTTTAGCACCGATTTCAAAGAGGCGCATGGCGAAATTGGGAGCACCCTTCTTCTGATCTACCAGCCAGCGGATCTTGACATTGCTGGCTCCTTCCACTTCCACTTCCTGTGCAGAGACTTCAGTATAATGTTTTGCATAAAACATGTTTCACCTCTTCAGTAGGCTGTTGAAAAGTGACCATCTGCTTCGTTACACTCAACCTCAGTCGTCGCCGTACCTTTAAGTACGTCTCCATCCTTCGGTTTCGTGCGCCTAGCATCTGGCCGCTTTTGAACAGCCTGAAAAAAAATTTCCATTGTCCGTCCTATTAACAAGCTGCTGAGCTGTGTTTTGTGGTTTCTGAAAGTTTCTTTCTGACACAGATGCCCAGACGTTTGATGCCTTCCCGGATCTCGGAATATGAGGGATAAGAGAAATTGAGCCTGAAGGTGTTATGACCTTTTCCGTTGCAATAGAACGCGCTGCCGATCACATAGGCCACATTGTTTTTGATGGCATCCATGAACATCTCATCAGCGCTGATCCGTTCAGGCAGATAAGCGAACAGAAACAGTCCGCCCTCAGGTTTTGTCCATAGGATACCTTCATCCTTAGGCATTTCCTTTTCCAGGCATTCCAGCATCAGGTCTTTTTTCGGTCTGTAGAGTTCAATGTTCTTCTGAATGCGTTCGTTGATCAATCCCGCTTTGAGATAGTCCCTTGCGATGCATTGAGTGAAAGGCGATGTGCAGAGATCGATCGACTGTTTGGCTACAACCAGCTTGTTGATAACCTCAGTGGGGCCGATGATCCATCCGAGCCTGAATCCGGGGATGAAGATCTTGGAAAAAGTGAAAAGACCAATTACATAGCCTTCGCCTTTGTCGAGTTCCAGAATCGAGGGAATATGATCCCCACTGTATCTCAATTCTCTATATGGACAGTCTTCCAGGATGAAGAAGCCATATTCTTTTGCCAGGCTCAAAAGTTCCTTGCGGGTTTTCAGGGAGAAAGTCACTCCAGCCGGGTTCTGAAAATCTGGAATCACATAGATGAACTTCGGGACTTTTCCTTCCAGTTTCAGTTTTTTAAGAGCTTTTTTTACTTCCTGGATATCAGTGCCCTCGTCGGTCAAGGGAATACCGATCAGATCAGCGCGGTGAGAGTAATATGCTCCCAGTGCACCCAGATAGCTGGGGAGATCCACGATAATCGAATCCCCCGGGTTCAGAAAAATTTCAGGGATCATGTTCAGAGCCTGCTGGGAAGCGCTCGTGATCAGGACGTTGTCCTGCTTTATCCACGGGCAGTTGCGCTCATGCATATACTTGATGAGCTCGTCCCTGAGGCCGGTGTCGCCTTCAGTGGCGCCATACTGGAGAGCCTTTTTATATTCCTTGTCGAGAACATCGAGTACGATCTCGCGGATCTTCTCAACAGGGAAAGTGGCAGGCGCAGGCAGTCCTCCTGCGAATGAGATGATGTCCGGATTGTTGGTGAGCTTCAGGAGCTCCCTGATCGCGGACTTTTTCATATTCTGGGCGTTCAAAGAAAACATAGCGTCGTAATTTAGCGACATTTGATCCCCCAATTGAGTCTGATACTCCCCATTTTCAATTTAAACCGGAACCATGAAGAAGTCAAATCGAAATTCCAGCCAGGCGCGAATTGGTGAGTGGTACTTTTTGCTGTAATCAGGAGCTTCACTCCTACCGATAAAGTATGTAAATGAAGACATTATTACGGGTATAAAGGAGAACGCCATGTTCACTCTTTTCGAAAAGAGATTGATAGTTTCCATATCATTAACGGCCCTGCTGGGGTTGATTTTCATGGTTGTCGGATGCGGCACGAAAGACAGCAGCGTCTTGAGCTACGCCATGAGCGACGACGGGGAGTCGCCGATGGCGCCGGAGCTGCTCTCCGGCAATTCGGAATACCTGTACAATCAGGAAGACAGCGTGGATTCTTCCCAGAAACATTTCGCCGTGACTGTCCAATGGAAGGCTGTCGACAAAAATTTAAAAGGCGTTAAAAAGAGCAATATAATCGGATACAAAGTTTACCGCAACCAGAAAACAGTGGCCATCGGCAGCACCGATTACGGTGTGATGCTGTATGAGGATTATGATTATCAGAATCTCAAGGAAGGCGGGACATACACATATTACGTGAGTGCAATCGACAGCATGATGAGGGAATCATTCTCCGACCCGGTCAAGGTTACCCTCAAAGTCAACGGAGTGGAACCCAAAGCTCCTGAAAACTTCTATGTAATACCAGCTGAGAACAAAGTGGCGATCCTGTGCTGGGATAAACCGTTGAATTTCGATGACTGCAGTGCAGGTGCCGATCCGATCTGCAAATTCAAGGTCAGAAGAAAGGAAGGCGGTTCTACCACATGGATCACCATCGCCCATGTTCCGTCCGATGTGTTTATTTATTACGACGATACGATCATGGAGGGTAAGACCTATTCCTACAGAATGTATGCTGTGACCACAAGCGGCAATGTCGGGCCGAGTTCACCTGAACGAACCATCAGCTTCACATTCGGTGCATCAGAATATCTTGCTCCCCCCACCGCGCCTTATATCACAGAAGTTCAGCCTGACAACACTTCAGGCATCCCCAATGCCAAGCTGATCGAATGGACTGTCCCAAGTTGGGACGACAGCGGAACCAATGGCAGAAATTCAGCCTCAGGAGTTGTAGCTTACAGGGTCTATCGCGCTGAAAGCGTTGGAGTTCTCAACAGCACTTCTGAGATCGAAAACCTGACTTATCAGCTGATCAAGGTGGTTCCGATTCAACTGAAGTATATCGACACTGCCGTCGACACTGTCAATTCCAACAAGGTTTACTATTACAGGTTGTCGGCAATCAACAACAAGGGGCTGGAAGGAGACATGTCAGTTCCTGCCTATTACCTTGGAAACAGTTCGACTTCAACCTCCTGTCCTCAGAAATTCACCTGTCTGGTGGATAAGGATGGAGCAGTCACATTTTATTTCAAGTATGAAACCGGATCTCCTACCTTTGATGAGAAGAAAACCTACTTGCTTTATCGCAGTCTCAACAAGAGATATTACACGAAGGTGTATGAAGTTCCTCATACCTCACTCACCCTGGACAGCAACACTGGCGAGATTTACGCCAGATTCACCCTGACCGAAAAGATGCAGAACAATGATATCTTTTATTTCAAACTTTCCGGATACAATCCTGACAAGACGTTCCGTTCCAATTTCACTTATTACGTCAAAGCCGAGAAATTCTCCCTGCTCAAGGATAATAAATATGTGCTTCAGGCTGAGGATCTGCTGAACTCTGTCAAAGTGCGCGACGTCCATTATGCCTGGTATGCCAATTTCCTTTATCCGAACTCTGAGACCGGTCGGAATTCCTTGTGGGACTACGATCTCAATCGGGGAGAACATTATACCCTTGCCACCAGAGGATTCTCAGTTTCAGGAAAATCCGGGCAGGCTCTTTTCTTCGATCCGATGGGCACTCAGGTTCCACCCAGGGCCAAAGATCCCTCTGACTGCTGGGGCGCCAGCGCCGGAATTTCAAACGAAGTGAGCTACTCCACAGGCGATTATGTGTTCTGCGATCTCGTGACCAATGAAATCAGCATCAGGGGCGGCTGGGTCTATCTCGAAGACACTGCCCGGCCGGTCGTGACTGCGATTTCCAGAACATACAGCGGAGACTCATACGCTTACAACTATGTGACTGCTTACAATGACTGCGGATACAGCTACTGGCAGGATCTCGACTACGACGGTGTGGAATTCGAGGAACTGTATTACAGGGAAACTCAGATGCCTCTCCTCAAGCATGGAATGGAAGGAACAGAGCTCAAACTGACCTATGATGTCAATCCCTGGACTTACAGGACTCCTGTCAGCTTTGCCAATGTCTACCTCGGAATCGATACTGCCTCTGTGATTGTCCACCCATTGATTCCCACGGATGAAACCCAGGTCGACTACACCAAGGGCGGAGGCTTATACGATTTCTGGCCTTCTGTGATCACCGACGCATCCGGTCCGAAAGCCTGGGACAAGACAGACTTCGACTGGAACGGCGGGGGAGGCATCAGCGGAGGCTGCGCTTATTACAAAGCGCCGATGTCCGGAACTGCGATCATGGCCAGGGACTATTACGCGGATGGACACGGAGACATGACCAATTTCAAGATCACCTGGCGGGAGAACTATTTCGGACCTCTCTATTCAAATTCCTATCCGGGCTATGCAGGGAAATGGCCGACAGACGCCTACAGCTGGGTTTTCAGGTATCCGACTGACCGTCCCCAGCGCAAGGACAACTGCCTGTCATACGACCTGCAGGGCAATGGCATTGATTACAACAGCCACGAATATATCCAGCAATTGGACAAGAACATGTACGACATGTATCAGGATCAGTTTATGTTCAGCTGGAATCCTCCTGAAACCGGGAGATTCGCCATCAACATGTATTTCTATGAAACTCCGAATTCCGGGACATTTCTCCTGATCGTAAAGCATCGAGGCAACATCATCGGAGCCCCTTCCATCATCAACCTCTCGCGGAACTCAGATTATCAGTTCAACGGGACTACAGTGAAAGTTGTAGGTAATTTCAATGATCCTGAGCAGCCCACTGATTCGCCTTATGACCAGGCCGACGCAAGGGACGGGCATTTCGAAGCTTACCTAGAGGCCAATTATCCGATCTACTTCTATTTCTGCCCTGTCGGCAGCAATACGGACATTTTCCATGACGACACATATGACTTCAGCCAGGGGTCACCATTCGAGTTTTACCTGGACCGCATCGAATTCGTTCGCCTGGATTCAAATTAAAGGGGGCTGTGAGATATGAAAAGAAAAAAGGAATTCGTCCTGCTGGCAATGGTCCCGATAATCGGGTTTTTCCTGATATTCATCGGATGCAACAATAACAACAGCGGCGATCTCACGACCACCGTAGTGCAGGATGACGGTGAATCCCCGCAGACTCCGCTCTGGCAGGATGTACAGCCGGAATTTCTCTATACCGACGAATCCCCGAATCAGAGCACTAAGTATTTTTCCGTTTATCTGAGCTGGAAACCCGTAACGACCAACAGCAAGGGAAGTACCAAGAAGAATATCATTGCCTACAAGATTTACAGGGATGACAAGGACAAGGCTGTGGGAGTCGTGAGTTACGGCAAGGAGGAATACGAGGACCAGGATCTGACGGTCCTGCAGAGCGGCAAGAGAATCACTTATTACGTGAGCGCGGTGGATTCGCAAATGCGCGAATCTTTCTCAGGCCCGCAGATGGTGGATCTGCAGACTTACGGCGCAGAACCGCAGCCGCCCATGAATTTTTTCCTGATCCCGGGGACTGGGAATCAGGTGACGCTTTCCTGGACCGAACCGGAGAACATGCAGTTATGCAAGAACTCAGGTGATGAAATCAGCAAGTACCGCATCCAGAAACATGCCAACAACGATGCCTGGAAGACCATTGCCATGATCCCGGTCGAAAGCAATTATTATGTGGATGAAGGCCTGAGCCCTGGCAATACATATTACTACCGCGTCTATGCCATTACCCATTCCGGCAATGGCAGCCTGCCGTCGGATGAGCGCTCGATCTATTTCGAGCACAAATCAGAGGATCTGCTGGCACGCTCGACTGCCCCTGAAAATGTCTCGGCTGTGATGTTCGAAACCACTTCCAATCCCTATGCAGTCAAAGTAGCCTGGCAGCGGCCGATCTGGAACGACGACGGCCAGAACGGGCAGGATCTCTGCACCGATGTGGTGGCATTCAAGGTCTACAGGGCCGATACCGGAACATTTGACCTGACCAGTGCCTGGGGACTGATTTACAAACCGATCAAAATTGTCTATAACCTGGATTTTTATGTGGACTCTACTGTCAATCTCCATACCGACACTCAAACCCATTTTTACCGGATCAGCGCAGTCAACACCAGGGGAGTGGAAGGAGACCTGTCATATCCGGTTTCCGTCTACACCGGATATACAACAACCGGCACCAAGACACCGCTGCGTTTCCGCTGTACGACCGACAATGAGGGAAAGATCACTTTTTACTGGGAATTCGATGCAAATGTGGAAGAATACAACATTCTCTATAGCAAAAACGGGATCGTGTATCAGTCTTTCAAGACTTTGAGCAAGGATTCCTTTCCCGGTTACAAGACCGGCGATGAAGTCACCTGCAGGGATGAAAATTACATCCTGGACCAGGATATCCTGTACTTTAAGCTGCAGGCCTATGATCATGCCACACGTAACACGGCTTCCAATTACGGTTATTACGTTAAAGCAGAGAAACCCTTTTTCCTGACTTCGGATAAGGTCGTGATCGAAGCTGAAGATCTGGTGGAATCATGCAAGGTCAGGTCAGTCTGGTATGCGTGGTACGCTCAGAATCTCTATCATGACCGGAATATTTCAGCAAGTTCGCTCTGGGATTACGATCTTCAGCGCGGTGAACATTACAACATGGGTGTGAAGACAGTCTGGTGCACCGACGATTCCAAACCTTATCAGTGCCTGTATTTCGACACAATGGGACGGCAGCATCCGCCACAGGAGAGCTCCCCGAGCAACCTGTTCGTGGGAATCAGCGATGAGGTTTATCACGATGACTATGTTTACACCGACCTGATCGACAATAATTATTCCAATACGCTGCTGGATGAGAGAATCAGAGTGCTCTATCCTGCCCAGAGCCCGGATTACGCCACTGTCCCGAGGATGTGCGACTCAGTGCGCCCCATCTTCAAGGCCAAATCCAAGCTCTCTTCGAGCGACAACTATAATTACCAGTACATCACGACTTACAACGACGATGGATACAGCTATTGGAACGATACTGACGGCAATGGTGTGGATCTGTATGAATTCTACTATGTCCTGACCGAAAATCCGCTGCTGCAGCATGGCATGGAAGGCAAAGACCTGCACCTCGACTATGACGTAGACCCATGGACCAATAAAACCCCCACCAATTTCTCCAATTACCACCTGGGACTCTGGGACAACAATTACAACTGGAATTACCAGTACTACGAGGATTGGTATCTCTACCACATTCCTTACTACGATTTCTGGTGGATGCTCACAACATACAAGGACAGGGATTTCAACTACTATTACTGGTTCGAATCCTGGAAGCAGCTGGACAACTGGCCGGCCAACAACTATTTGAATCCGATGTGGCTGCAGATCGAAATATCCGGGGACAAGACGTTCACGTCTCGCGATGTGCTGCCCACTGTAGGACTTTACAATGGCGGCTGCGCTTACTTCATCGGCCCGGACAGCAACACCAAGTTCGTGGCCAAGGACTATTTCGCGGATAATTTCCGTGCCTACGGCTGGGACAAGGTTTATCCGATCAACTGGAGATCAAACTACTTCGGACCCCTTTACTCGAATTCCTCCCCCTGGTACACAGGATGGTGGCCCAACGACGCCCATCAGATCGTCTATACCAGGAACTGGAGAAAAGACAATTCCATCACTTTCGATGAATACGGACAGGGTCAGGATTATACCGGGACTTCCTGGATCTCTCCTGAGGGCAATAATTTCTCGAACATCATGTACAACACTTATGACATGTATCAGGAGCAGCTGGAATTCACCTGGTCTCCACAGGAAACCGGGTATTACAACATCGACCTGTATTTCCTTGAAACGTCTCACTCGGGCAATTACATGGTGATCGTCAAGCAGAAGAATCAGGTGGTTGGCGCCCCGTTCATCATCAATCTGAGCGAACGTGGGACTGATAAGGATTCAGGCGGTTTCAACAACCTTACCAAGGCTACATCCAGTACCTTCGATGCCACAATCGCAAGGGACGGTTCACTCAAAAAAGTGTACCTCTATGAAAACCAGCCGGTAGAGTTCATCTTCTGCTGCCTTGGCAGCAATAAGGTGCGCGATGTATTCACCACAAATTACGAGATGAGCATGGGCAGCGTTTTTGAGATGTATCTGGACAGACTCGAGATTACCAAAGTACAGCTGAATGAGACTAATTAGGAAAATCTCTTTTTTCTGCCTGCTGATCGCAGCAGTTCTGCTGGGTTTTTCAGGCTGCCTCGATAAGGCTTCCAAACAGGAGACTCTCTCTGTCGACCAGTATTTTCCGGACGACAATGAGGTCCCAGCAAAGCCGGTCTGGATTAACGTGCAGCCTGAAGTGTTCTTTGTCCGGGAAAACCAGAACGGCGAACAGACCAGGAATTTCGGAGTGTTCCTGGAATGGAAGAAGGTCACAACCAATTACAAGGGAGACCTCAAGCAGAATGTAATGGGTTATAAGATTTACCGCGACAACCGGAAAACAGCTGCTGCGGTGATCATGGACCCAGAGAAGACCAAGTACGAGGATCTCGACCGCAAGGTGCTGCTTGACGGCACCAAACACAGCTATTACGTCAGTGCCATTGACAGTAAAATGCGTGAATCTGTGTCTGATGTCCAGAATGCCGAACTTAAAGTGGGCGGAGTTTATCCTGATGCGCCAAGGAATTTTTTCATTCTCTGCAACGGCGATAAGGTCACACTTTACTGGTCACCTCCAGGTAACCGGGAATACTGCGTGACCCACGGCGACCAGATCAGGATGTACCGGATCTGCCGCAGCGAATCCGGCGGACTGTTTCAGACTGTCGCACTGGTGCCTGCGGAAAATCAGATGTTCATCGATTCCATGCTTAAACTTAATACCGCCTACAAGTACCAGATATTCGCAATCACCAGCATCGGCAACATCGGTGTCGGCTCGGAATTGAGGGATGCACAGATCACGAATCTCTCCAATGAGGATCTCGCCCGGCCGACAGCACCTACCAGTCTTACCCTGCAGAGGACCGAGGCTGGAACGCCGGGAGCTGTCAAACTGACATGGAAAATGCCGGCCTGGAACGATGACGGCAGGAGCGGAACCAACATGGCAAGCGATGTAGTGGCTTACAAGATCTACCGCTACCAGAATCAAAGATTCGAAACAAGTCTTGGCGAATCACAGGTCTATACATTGATCAATGTGGTTTACAACACCCTGGAATACATCGACAACGAAATCGACATCACCCGCAAGGATCTTTATTACTATTACCGTGTTTCAGCTGTAGATACCAAGGATCATGAAGGCGATCTGTCATATCCTGTCAGTTATTATCTGGACGTTCCTACCACAGCGACTCCCGCTCCAGAGGGTTTTTACATTGAAGTGAACGCTGCAGGCGAACCTACATTCCACTGGAAGCTGGAGAGCGGAGTCGAGACATACAGGCTGTGGGGTTCACAGAATACGACAAAATTCGATGTTTTCAGGGAGATTGATGCCAAGAAGGAACTGGAAGGATACAAAAACGGTGATCTCATTTCCTACAAAATCAGCAGCATGTCTTTGGGTGATAACGAGAAGATCAATCTCAAGCTGCAGGCTTACGACAATGCCTATATTTTTTCCTCGAATCTGACATATTATGTCAGGATTGAGAAACCGGGACCCTTTCAGAACGGCAGACTTGTCCTTTATGCCGGAGACCTTTCCGGGCTCTTCGAAGCCAGGTCGATCCAGCAGGCCTGGTTTGTACGTAAGCATTATGGACTGAGTCAGGCTGCTGAAGACAGCCTCTGGGGATACGACATCCGCCAGGGAGTGCATTACAGGATTGATAAGATCGATGGCCCCAATGATTCCTGGCTGGTGCTCGATGCCATGGGAATGCAGCCTCCGCCGCTCTCGAATTCCGCTACTGTGCTTGCTTCCACAAGTATCACCCAGGAAATCAAAGTCGGGGATTTTGTATACACAGACCTGTCTTCGACGAACACCAGTGAGCTGGGTCTGGTTGATTCAGTCAGACCGCTGTTTTCAGTAATTTCAGGGATGGCACTGGCGGATTCCCGCGAAACTTATTATTATCTCCCGGCTTATAATGACGACGGCTTGTCTTTCTGGCGCGATTCTGCCGGTGACGGGGTGGACCTGCACGATTTTCTTTACCAGGACGAGGAATTCGCTTTGCTCCAGCATGGCATGGAAGGAGATACCCTGAAACTGGACACTGATGTGGATCCCTGGACATATTATGGCCAGACCTGGGACATCCTTCAGGTGAAAGCAAACAACCCAAAATATCCGGATTTCTGGGAAACGCTATACAATCAGAATGGAGTGGCGCCCTGGGATCGCTGTTCCAGAAACCTGCTGAACGACTGGGGAACTGTAAAAACCAAGGGTGGAGGATGCGCTTGCTATCTTGGTCCGGACAGCAAGAAAAAATACATTGCCCGGGACTTTTACGGAGAAACTCTGGCCTCAGGGCAGCAGCTGCTCGTAAGGTGGGAAGGTAACTATTTCGGCACATGGCCGGCTGCCGCAGGGACCTGGCCAAATTCCGCACACGAGATAATCTTCGCCGACAAGGCCACTCAGGCAGCCAATGGAATCACTTCTGAAAACAGCCTGATCAGGGCAGTCAGAAAGGACAACACACTGATGTGGGACCTCAATAACGGCGATCCGATCGATTATACCAGTTCCGGCTGGAGCAATGATCTCGCAAAGAATAATTACGACATGTTTCAGGAAGAGTTCAGATTCAAATACTTTGTCCCTGAAACCGGTTCTTACGCTGTGACCATGTATTTCAACTCCATTCCCGGAATCGCAGGGCATTATCTGATCGGTCTCCGGAAAAATGGAGCATTGATAGGCACACTTCAGGAAGTCAGTGACACCACAAATAAAGAACAGGTCACCTGGCCGAACGTTTTCGCTTCCAACAAGGACAGGCTGGATTTCTACTTTTATGCGCTGGGGACGCAATATCAGACTGCTACTACAAATCTTTTTGACGGTACCTTTAACTTCGACGTAGCCAACAAGCCATACCTCGCCACGAACAGTCCGTGTCAGCTCTGTCTTAACAGGCTCGAGTTCAGAAAATTAGACTCAAATATTTAAACGGAAATTCATGATTTCTGCTTCAGCGGAATTCTGAGATTTTTCCAAGAATGTACTCGATCGCTTCTCTATTTCTGATTTTTTCTATTGCCACTCCTTTTTCAAAGTAAACGGCTTCCAGAGGCCCGAAAGCGAGACCGATGTCTGCTTCGGCTGCTTCACCAGGGCCATTTACAGGACAACCCATCAGGGCCAGTTTCAGATTTCCGGAAGATAATGGAAGCCTTTGATAGATTTTATTTACCAGGCTGATCAGGTCCACTTTCGTCCTGCCGCAAGTTGGGCAGCTGATGATCTCAATGCCTTCCTTGCGCAGCCCCAGAAATTTTAACAGATAGATTGCGGCATCGACTTCGTCAACCGGTGGAGAAGTGAGAGAAATGCGGATCGTATCGCCGATGCAGTCCCGCAGAAGGCTGGAGAGGGCAAGCGTGGATTTCAACAGTCCGGGGATCAGAGGTCCTGCTTCAGTCACGCCGATATGGAGCGGGTAGGGGAATGAGTCAGCCAGCAGCCGGTTGATGGTCACTGTTCCATCCATGGATGAGGTTTTGGCTGAGAGGATGATTGCTTTGAAACCAAGGTCTTCCAGCTGGCGCACGAATCTTTTCATAGTATCCAGCATTGCTTCAGGATTTGGATGACCATGCTTTTTCAGGATGTCTCTAGGCAATGACCCGGAATTGACTCCGATTCGGATGGGGATGAGGAATTCAGAAGCTGTTTTCACCACTTCAGCCACTTTCCGTGCATCACCAATGTTCCCTGGGTTGATCCGGACCTTGTCGGCACCAGCCTTGATGGCTGAGATGGCCATTTTATGATCAAAGTGGATGTCTGCCACAAGCGGGACTCTGGCTTTTGATTTGAGTTTTTCAAAGATCTTTACCGATTGCATGGTCGGAACACTGATCCGCACGATTTCAGCCCCGCGATTCTCCACGCTTCTCAGCTGGCGCAGGGAAGACCTGTAATCTTCAGGATCAGTGTTGAGCATGGTCTGTACCCGCACCGGATTTCCCGGGCCGAGCTTTAAATTGCCGACTGAGATTTCAATTTTATTCATTTTAATGTAAGTGATCTTTGATTTCTTTAGGGGTATTGCCGATCTCCCTGGCTGCAGCTGGTTTCCAACCTTCCAGTCCAGCGAAATTGTAACGCTCTTTGTACTGCTCCACTGCCAGCAGTCCGTATTTTTTC
This sequence comes from Candidatus Wallbacteria bacterium, assembly GCA_028687545.1. Taxonomy (NCBI): domain Bacteria; phylum Candidatus Walliibacteriota; species Candidatus Wallbacteria bacterium. The sequence goes on along the minus strand of JAQTZZ010000022.1, from coordinate 40,278 downwards.
TGATTCACTTCGTCTTGTTTGTATTTGAGATAGTCGCGGGAGATTTCCCTGTAATAGATGGCAATTGCGTCCATTGTCTGTCTTTTATTATCAAGACTGAGACCAACCTGTGAAAGGTAATTCTGATAACATCCGATGCCTGCATCGTAACTTTCCTTGATCATATCAAAATCAGCATCCTGTTTATATGATTCTGCGAGTGAACTGTATATGCTGCCAAGGTAGTTCAATGCGCCGGCATACTGACTCCCGTCCGGATAGTCGGCTAAGTACTTCTTCAAGGTTTCGATGCCTTTGAGAAGATAGTCCCGTTTTATGATCCATTCCCCGGTTTCATTATAGTGATAAGTATAAATACTAACTCCGATCTGCCAGTAAGCTGTACCAATGTTGAACAAAGCCAATTCGCTTTTCTGATGGGCAGGGTATCCGGCACGCAGCTTTTCATAAACTGCGATGGCTTTCAGAAAGTATGATTCCTTATCAGGTAGTTCGCTGATCAGACTTGAAGTCATTGACCAGTAATTGCCTGCCGCGGAATAGTAAGCTTCAGGAGCATGCGTACTGCCAGGATAGGTTTCAGCGAGTTTTAAAGTCATGTCCTGGCTACCTTCAATCACCCGGAAAGCCTCCAATTAATTCTCCGTTTTCAGCATCAATATATAGCCAGAATCTTGTACGTCCCTTTTGTACACTGGGTTCGCTAAATTTATCAACAAGTTTCATCAGAGGAGTAAAAATCGGGTGATAAAATTGGACACTGGCATCCAACAGCCAGGCAAGCCTTGTTTCAGGATTATATTTTGGCCATCTGTCTCTAACGTGAATATAGTCTGTAAAATCGTTGCGGTTAATAATGTATGGTCCAGTTATAACTGCATCGATTTTTTTAACTTTTACAAACCAACCCCAGGCTTTTTCGAGTCCTATTATTGCACAATCCATCACCTCAGAGGTGGGTAGCTTACTGTTGGTCTCGCATGTATCAGACATGCAAGTGTTTTTATAAGAGAAGAAGGAACCATCTGGATACAATTTTACTGTAATCCATTCATAATTATATTGGTATCCACTCCAATATCTGTTCCATGTGAATTCCCATGATGGAATCAAATCATCGAATTTTGGTGGTTTAATTTTGGACTTGTCCAGAATCAAGCACTCTGATTCTGAAGTAAAACATTTTACAATGTTTCTTGCGTTGGTAAGCGCTTCAACAGTATCACAAACCGGATTTGCCGTTTCTTTGTTTGGTCGATTTTTGATAAGCATTAAAAAATTATCAGATAACATGAAACTCCAGGCATTTCGCGTATTATCAAAAACACAGATTTCGATGATACCAGGATAGAAAATATTTTTGGAAATAGATGCGTCTTTATAATCTAATACAGGAGGAATTGACAGAACTTTTGAAACATATCCATCGATTCGTTCTTTGTACTGTTCCGCGTCTGCCGCCATTGAGCATGTATCAAATGAAATGAGAAAAAATAAGATTAATAATTTCATCTCAATTGACCTTTACCTGCATTTCCAGGTCGCCTTCACGCCATAAGTTTTCCCTGTTGGCACTGTTGTCTCCAATTGGTTGAAGAGCATCAAAAGCAGCGTCAATCGCATCAGTTAATTTTAATTTTTTAGGATCATTCACTTTTTCAAACAGCAACGTGGCAAAACTCTTGGACTGAGTAGTATTTACAAATTCTTTCCATCCTAAAATTGCAGTAGGATTTAATTTGGTGAAAATGGTCTGGTACGATTCATTCTGATTTTCCAATGGAGCAACTGTATCTTTTCCAGAGTAGCAGGCATTGATGAATACGAATCCGCACTTGGTTTGTGGAAGATCTTTTGCAGTCAAGAAAAGATCGGCTGAGAAACTGCTTCCTGTCAGAGGTAGCCACATTAGAAACCAGGTTTTCCAATTTTCAACACCAAATCCGAAAAACTTTTTCGGTTTATTCTCATCATCCACCATTCCATGGACTTCAAGATAGAAAAGGCTAGTATTGATAACTTCTTTTGTGATTTCGCTTTTTGTGGCACTATAGTCGGCTTCAGCAAAATAGCCAAGTTTCGTTACTAACTCCTTTTTAATGGTCAAAGGATGGTCAAACAGGCCAATGATTCCCAGATCTTTATATCCAGTTGTCAAATACGCCTTATTTTTTCCTTGCCCGACTGCCACATCAGATTTTCTTCTTGCAGATAATGGATAATCAATAAAAATATCTGGTTGGTAATTCAAGGATTCCTGGGAATTTATTTTCAAAACAGAGAACTTTTCTCCGTTTATAGAAACATCTTGTGCGTTGAATGAAGCTGGTACAAGGTAGAGAGGTTTTGATATGTAATTGCCGGACTTTTTTCTCGCGCATTCCAAGTTGTCAATATGATCGGAATTGCTTTTGAGATTTATAAGTATTTTATCAGTATTGACGCTGTTATCGACGATCTTGACGAAAAATTTGCAGTTTTTTGTCAAGCCGGTTTCAGGCGGGATATTCTGACAATCACCCTCATCATGAACTTGATTAGAAGCAGCATAGTATTTACTCGGAGCTGAAGGGTCTGTTGAGAATTGCTGTAGTTGGATCATAGGTATGGTGATTTTCTCATTATCAAAACCAAGCCCAGTCAATACAAATTCCAGGTCACCCTGATCTTCATGCAAAGACTTAGTGATTATTGGCTCTGATGGAAGGGGTTTTGTAATAACAATTCGCACTTTTCCAGCAGACGTTTCAAACTTTCCTTTTTGAGTCTCAGTCATTTCGGACACCACGCCAAGGGAAAAATCATTGGAATCGTAAATCAAATTCAGAGCGCTGGCATTGTCGGTAAAATAAGGGGCCTTGAATATGATCGTGAATCCGTGTGTGTTTTTATTATTCGGGGAAATGCCGCAACTTTTCCCGCAATCCGGATAGTAAATCGGTACAACCCTGACTCTTTTTTCATCCTCATTCACCAAACTGACCGGTACCTGGTTATTCCCCTCAATCCAAATTTCTGGTGTAACCGCCCTTACACCGTATACCCCCGCATCGATCCTGCATTTAGCAGTAAGAATATCGTTGAAATCGCCTTGTCCCGTATAAGTCAGGATGTTTGTACTGCTTGGCAGGTAGCCTGCTCCGGGAGCACCTCCATTTACAAGCCAGACCCATTCCTTGATCGCTGACCCAGGCACCATTGCTAGTGTTTCCATCGAGTCGTTGTAGACTATCTCGGCAGTGAAATTCTGTTTGGTGTTCGGTTCTATGTAGTCGGTGACTGGCGTGATCCTGACCTTGAGAAGTTTTCGGATTTCATCTTTACACTTGTCGGTGATGTCATTGTATTCCCAGGATGCAGAAGCACAATATTGCACTATAAGGGCAAAGTCTTGATGCGCTTTGGAATAATTCCCAAAGATGGCTTCGATTCTTCCCCTGCAATAGTAAGCCTCTGGCGAAGGACTGCCTTCATTAAAAATCTTCTGAATCAAATCCCTGGCTGTCTGGTACTGGCCCTTTTCAAAATAACATTCAGCCTGTCCCAGATAGCACAGGCCATTGAAATACGTATCCGCTGTGCCTGTGCCTTTCCCATACCATTCGATCCCTGAATCATAATCTTTGATTTCCTTGTAGGTATTGCCGATCTCCCTGGCTGCAGCTGGTTTCCAACCTTCCAGTCCAGCGAAATTGTAACGCTCTTTGTACTGCTCCACTGCCAGCAGTCCGTATTTTTTCTGATTCACTTCGTCTTGTTTGTATTTGAGATAGTCGCGGGAGATTTCCCTGTAATAGATGGCAATTGCGTCCATTGTCTGTCTTTTATTATCAAGACTGAGACCAACCTGTGAAAGGTAATTCTGATAACATCCGATGCCTGCATCGTAACTTTCCTTGATCATATCAAAATCAGCATCCTGTTTATATGATTCTGCGAGTGAACTGTATATGCTGCCAAGGTAGTTCAATGCGCCGGCATACTGACTCCCGTCCGGATAGTCGGCTAAGTACTTCTTCAAGGTTTCGATGCCTTTGAGAAGATAGTCCCGTTTTATGATCCATTCCCCGGTTTCATTATAGTGATAAGTATAAATACTAACTCCGATCTGCCAGTAAGCTGTACCAATGTTGAACAAAGCCAATTCGCTTTTCTGATGGGCAGGGTATCCGGCACGCAGCTTTTCATAAACTGCGATGGCTTTCAGAAAGTATGATTCCTTATCAGGTAGTTCGCTGATCAGACTTGAAGTCATTGACCAGTAATTGCCTGCCGCGGAATAGTAAGCTTCAGGAGCACGCGTGCTGCCAGGATAGGTTTCAGCGAGTTTTATGTATTCTTCAGAACAAAGTTTTGCGTATTGCAGTCTTTTTGAAGGATCCAGGCCAGTGACGTTCCATAAGCGTCCGTATGCCGCAGCGATGTTTTCCTGGGCCTGATCCTGCCCGTATGGCTGCCCTGCATTCGTGAAATTATCGATGAAAAACCTGTATGCTTCGATGGCTGCAAGGACATATTTTTCATTGTTCTCAGGAGAGGATGCAAAACTCCAGGCAAGTTTTACATAAAGGTCGCCTTTATCGTATCTTGCGTGCTGGATTACATAGTCGTCGGTCACGAATGAGAGAACTTCATCGATGTACCTGACTGCCGAAAGCAGTGAATTTTCAGTATTCTGGTCTGTGTACCAGGATAATCCGGCCAGATAAGAGTTCCGTTTATATGGGTCAGTGGCGTCAGTCCGGATACTGGTTTTGTAATTTTCGATCGCTTTAACGCCGTTGCCAAGCCCTGCGTAAGATTTCCCAATCCAGTAATAGCATCCGTTTTTTGCGGCATAGGCAGGGTCAAGCGTGATCACTTTCTCGAAACCGGATATGGCTGAAGCATATTTCTTAGCGTAATAGTCATCCATAGCTGTACTGTAAGCCTGTTCAGCAGCCGGTGTCGCTTTGTCTGAAGAAGGAGAGCCATAAAGAAAATTAAGCCTGCCGTATAGTTCAAAGGTTTTGTTAACCCAGGTCATTTGTTTCACGAACTCATCCTTGTTCCCGCTATCCAGGAAAGATTTCAGAGCATCGGAGTGGCATTCCACCACGAGGAAGCCAAATTTGACGATCAGTTCAGGGATACCCATCTGAAACCCGGCGAAGCTGACCTGGGCTGAGTTGGCTTCTGAGATGATTTCTTTCAGTTCTGCCAAGTATGAGGACAGGTCAATGCCTGTTTCACGGTGCCAGGCTGTGACTTGGGTATTGGTTTTGGGAACGGCACAGGCACCGGAATTGTCTAGGGAACGAACAGAGTCCACTTTCAAACTCCGCAGGTTTTCCTCAATTTTCATTGTCAGGGTTGATAAACCGCTTTTCTGATTTTCTGTAGATCTATGAAAAAAGATCGCGAATTCGCGAAATGGATGATTATCGCCACTTTTTAGGCACTGGGTGATTTTACCAGCAATTGAGGCTGAACCGCGGTCTATTTCATCGAGGGAGGAGGCATAGATTTGCTCGATGGTTTCGCTTAAAGATGGGGGCAGGTCGGATTTGGGCGCATGACTATGGAGACAGGTCGTATTTTGGGCAGGGCTTTGGGGAACGAGCCTGTCCCCGGTTGTGCGACCAGACCCCGATGCTGTCTGGTTTGTTATCTGTTTGGAAAGATAAAGTGTCCAGAGTGAGGCGGCGATCAGGTTATCCAGGGATTTGAGTTCAGTTAGACAAGAAGAGGTTTCAAGGGAATCGGGTTGTGGGGCCAATGGTACTAAATTTGGCATGAATGGCGCAGGGGGAAAATTTATAATCTTGTATGATTTATTAATATCAATAGAGAATGAAGCACTTGCAAAAAAAACTATTAAAACTAATGAGAAAATCGATTTCATAGAACAGCCTTTTACTCTATATATCTATTTTATCTGAGGTTGTAATTTAATCAAGTTACATTTTGTTACAAATCAGTAAAACATAAATCAGCCTTGCGGATTGAAGATGATATTATTAATAGCAACTATTTTATTTGATTTCAGCAGTCACAAACTCCCGGGTTTCCCTGGAGATTTCGTGGATCTCGTCCAGAGAGGGGTTTTTCACGAAATCGATCCTGGAAAGCGCTTTTTCAATCAATTTCGGGATCATTGTGAATCCGATGCGGCCGGAAAGGAACAGAGCTACTGCTTCTTCATTGGCGCTGTTGAGCACTGCTGTGGCACTGCCTCCTCTTTTCCCGGCCTGATATGCTAGACCGAGACAGGGAAATTTTTCCATGTCAGGCGCGGAAAAATCCAGGCTGCCAAGTTCAGACAGGTTGAGATGGAGCTTACTCTCCAATGGCAGTCTTTCCGGATAGCTCAGCGCATAACTGATCGGCAGGCGCATGTCTGTAACGCCTAGCTGGGCCAGGATGGAGCCATCCCTGAACTGCACCAGAGAATGAATGATTGACTGGGGATGGATCACTATTTTGATCATGCTGTAATCCATACCGAACAGCCAGTGCCCCTCGATCACCTCCAGGCCTTTATTCATCATGGTAGCGGAATCGATGCTGATTTTTTTCCCCATCTTCCAGCGGGGATGATTCAAGGCCTGTTCCACAGTAATTGATGAGAATTTGTTCCTGGGAAGCTTGTAAAAAGGACCGCCAGAAGCTGTCAAGATCAGGGAATCGACTTCACCGCGATTCTGGCCCTGCAGGCACTGGAAAATCGCCGAATGCTCGCTGTCGATGGGAATGATCCTGGACTTTCCTTTGCAGAGCGGCATGATCAGGTGTCCGCCTGCCACCAGGCTTTCCTTGTTGGCAAGCAGCACGGTTTTTTTCAGCTTGAGTGCCTGATAGGTGGGGGAGAGCCCGATCCCGCCTACAACAGCATTCACGACAGTGTCCGCGCCGGGATGGGAGGCGATTTCAGACAGGCAGTTAGGTCCAGTGATGATTGCGAGCTTTTTCCTGCCCAGTGATTCTTTCAGCTCAGCCGCCTTGGCTTCCGACGCTACAGCCACCACTTCAGGATTCAGTTCGAAAATCTGCTTTCTGAGTGCTGTTATATCCTGGTTGACTGCCAGGCCGACCACTCTGAATCTTTCCGGAAAATTCTTCACGATATTGATAGTGTTGATCCCGATGGAGCCTGTGGAGCCGAGAATCACGATGTTTTTCATGATCAGTGTATATTTCCGATGTTTTCCCGAAATCTTAACAGAGAATTCCCTGATTTGCCAATCTCAGCTAAACTGTTATCATGTTCCAGATGAGGAAATTCTTCGGTGTCTCACCCTGGCTAGTGCTTACGGCCTTTGCCCTGCGCGCAATCCTGTATTTTTACGCACCGCCCCACATGTCCGACAATCTGGAATACATCCGGCTGGCAGAGACCTTTAAACATCTGGCGCAGAGCGGGATGCTGACCGAGGAAGAGATCAGGCAGCTGGCCTGGATCTCACCGCTGTATTCGCTGATCCTGGCATTTCTTTCGATTTTCATCGCCAGACTGGAAATCCTGCAGATGATCTTCTCCTTTATGCTTGATTTCGCAACCTATATAGTGCTGCTGAAATATTTTGAAGTATCGAATCCGAAACTGAAAAACCTGGCTTCAGTAATCTACCTTTTTTCTCCGCTTCTGATCACGACCTTTCACTGGGCACTGACTGAATCCCTGTTTCTGCTGCTGCTTTCTTTGTTGCTTTATGTCTGGAAAACCGGCAGACCGGTCTGGGTCATGTTCCTGTTATGCGCGTTTCTCTATTTAACAAGACCTGAAGGGATTTTATTTCTGATACCTGTCATATTCATCACTGTCCGAAGATGGCGGCAGTTCCTGATTGGAACAGCACTTTTCCTGCTGCTGGTGTTTCCATATCTATTGATGATCCGCTCTTTCTCAGGTCAGGCGATGCTCAGCACTAAGACCATGCCCTTTCTTTACGGCACAATGCTCATCTATCACAATTCCTATGATGCGGACGATAGAGAAGCCTCGCGCTATGATCAATTTCAGCGGCTGGAATGGGAGTGGATAGGGCAGACTGCACTTTCCACTGACAAGGGTCTCTGGGTGGCGAAAAGCAGACCGGAAATCGATTTTGTCTGGTACTTTAAAGGTCTTCTTTTTCAGTCTTACATGTGGTTCATGACGAACTGCCTTCACTTTTTTGTCTATACCCTTCTTCCACTGGACCTAATAGCCATGCTCTGCGGATTGTACCTGGTCAGGGCGGACCGCAGTTTTTTCCTGCTGTTTCTCCTCCCTTTCATTGTCTTCCCGATCGGTGACCTCTGGACAGAGCTGGATTCTCCTGGCACCAGGCACTTCGCTTATCTCTACCCTGTCTTCCTTCCCCACCTGGCTGTCGGTTATCGCTACCTTGCCGACAGATTCAAGATCTTTAATCCGATTCCAGCCATGATCGTTCTGTTTCTCAGCACTCTTATCCTGCATCCGGTTTATCTGCCCTCCTATAAACAATCCAGCTATGGCCCGAACAGGGTCTTCCTGGAACGCTGTTCAGAGCTGGATCTCTCGAATTCAGCCATCATGGTCCGGGACCCCTGGTTCGCTTATGAAAAGCAAGGAAAATGGCATGACCAGATCAGATTTGACGATAATTTCGAAGCAAATCTTAAACTGCTCGGCATCGATTATGTCGTGATCGACGAGGCTTACCATTACTTTTTCGGAAAAAGCCGGGAACTGTTCGATAAACCACCCCCCTGTCTGGAGAAAATCTTCGAGACCAGCTATCAGGAATACCGTTTCATAATCTATAAAGTAAAAAAAAGCGCAGGCACAGCATGAAATTCATTCCTGAAAATATTTCCGACCTTATGCGCGGTCTATTCGTGGGCCTGATCATGGTTCAGGTTTTGTATCTTGGTATTTTCCCCTATCCCAGTTTTCACCTCGACCGCATGCTGCAAAACAGCACCATCATGATCCGTGAAGGAAATCTGGCCGGCATTGTCACCAGTGAAATCAAATCCCTGTCCAGTGCTGATTCCGTTTTTTTACCCAGAAATTTCCATTTCGATAAAACCTCAGGGTTTAGAAATCTGGAAATTTATCACGGGCATCAACTGTCTGTTCTAGCTGAAATCAACCAATCCAACGGTGACTCCCGGGTAATTTCCAGCACAACATTCGGAAGCTTTCTGGCAAACCCCCGTTTAACTAAAGCTCTGTCAGAGCTGCGCTGGAAGCCTGAATACCATGTCAAAGCCATCCGGGCAGAAAACCCGGCGGATCTTGTCAGACTGAAAGAGCATTTTGACAAGACAGGAGTTTTTTATGGTTTTTCCGAATTTCACACGTTTTTTCAGTATCTTTACCCTGAAGAAAAGTTCTGGTATGGTCCAGGTAATGTACTGGAGCTGTTTTTTCCTCTCGGATGTGATGAAGAGGCATATCTGAAAGACCTGGAAAGGAATTTTCATGTTCAGGAACTATAAAATCAGCTCCAGCCTGCTTTATTTCGCTTCTTTCTTTACTCTGCTGTATTCAATTCTCGAATACTTCACTGGATATTTTTATGAAACAGGCATGAAATATACCGGCTGGAACGATCTTTTCAGCCAGTTCGATCAGCTGAGTTATTTTGGGCTGATCAGCATGTCTCTGTTGATTTATTTTCTGACTGCAGCCCTCTTCGGAGCTAAACGCATGCTGAATGATACCGCAGTTTTTTCGTATTCTCTGCTGATGTCGATCTGTCTTGTGATACCAGTGACTTCTTTTTTTCTGGCCTGTTCCTTGCTCCTCTCACTTGGCATGACATGTCTCGGCAGGGGTGATTCTGATGTCTGAATTGTGGATTGTTCCAATCTGGTTCTGGATTATCCCGGCTCTGATCTCGATTTTCAACATTTACCACAGGTGCAGCTCACGGAGATCCGGCCTTGAAGTCAGATTCGGAAGCAGAAAAATGAGTGCAGCTGAGTTGGATCTGGTCAGAGGTCTGCCTGAAGGAAGCATATCTTCTTCCGGATACCTCGAACGTAAGGCTGACCTGGTCCGCATATATCCGGCCGGGATTTGTGGCGGTATTACTATGCTTCAACTGACTCCACGCGTGTTTTCACTGGAACTGGATCTCGAATCCGGCGTTGAAAGCTTCAGGTATTCCGGATTCGCGCTGACCTTCGACTTCATTTTGGCATTATTCTCTTTTTACTGCGGAATAGTACTGACCGCAGTGTTTCTGATTTACATCTATGAAAGTTATGCCGGATTTGTTTTTCAGCAGAATAAAATGCTGATCCGGGAAATTTTGGAAAGAGCTTCCGATCTCTCTGGTGACGTGGTCAAAAAAACTGAATTCCATTGATTTTGATATGCCCGCCAATGGTGTGGTAAAATGGCCAAAAATCACCCTGGTTTAGGGGCTGTTTGCTGCTTGATCCAGTGGAGGGAGGAATTCGTGAGCATCACCAAGGAAAAGAAAACCGAAGTCATCAAGGCTTATGCCCAACATGAGCGGGACACAGGCTCTGCCGAAGTGCAGATTGCGGTTCTCACTGAGAGGATCAGATCACTCAACGACCATTTCAAAGCTCATTCCAAAGATCACCATTCCAGACAGGGACTGCTGAAAATGGTTGGACGCAGGCACAGATTACTAAATTACCTGAAAAACAGCGACCTGGAAAAGTACCGCACTTTGATCCAGAAACTGAATATCAGAGGTTGAAAAGGAATAAACGATGCCAATTGAATCAGTAGAGCTAGAAATTGGTGGAAAAAAGCTGGTCATTGAAACCGGGAGAGTAGCAAAACAGGCTGACGGAGCATGCGTTCTCAGATATGGTGATACCGTGTTGCTGGCAACCGTCTGTGCGATGGAAAAACCGGGTTTCAGCGATTTTTTTCCGCTGACCATAGAATTTCGCGAGCGCGATTATGCTACAGGAAAGATCCCGGGTGGATTCTTCAAGAGGGAAGGCCGCCCTGCGGACGAGGCCGTGCTGGCCGCCAGAATGATCGACAGACCAATCCGGCCGCTGTTCCCTGATGATTACCGTGAAGAAGTGCAGGTGATTGTCTCTCCACTTGCCATGGACAAGGAAAACTCGCCACAGGCATTAGGGATTGTTGCATCTTCAACCGCCCTTGCCATCTCAGACATTCCTTTTGAAAATCCTGTCGGTGCCGTTCGGATGGGTAAAATCGGAGACCGTTTCATCGTCAACATTTCTGATTCGGAACTCGTCCAGAGCGAGATTGACCTGATCGTGGCAGGAACAAAAGATGCAATCTGCATGGTGGAAGCCGGGGCAAAGGAAGCTTCTGAAGCAACGATGCTCGAAGCAATCCGGATTGCCCATGAAGAGATCAGGAAAATTATCGCGATTCAGGACGAGCTGAAGAAAAAATGCGGAAAACCGGTCAAAAAATACAAAAAAGTTCCTACGGATAAGGCATTGTCGGATGAGATCGCGAAGGCCAATCGTTCCCGCATCAGAGAAGCGGTCAAGATCTTTGATAAGAAGCAGCGGTCCCAGGCTTTAGCGGTTATTGACCAGGAAATTACCGCCTCATATGAAAGCAAGTATCAGGAGCAGGAACGGGCTGAAAAAATTTACGTCATAAAAAATACTGTCGAAGAAGTGATCAAGCAGGAAGTCCGTTCACTGATTGTACTGGAAAACTTCCGTGCCGACGGCCGCAAAACTACTGAAATCAGGCCGATCGAATGTCTGATCAGTGTCCTGCCCCGCGTGCATGGTTCATCTCTCTTTACCAGGGGCCAGACCCAGTCACTTGGAATCGTGACACTTGGAACCGCCAAAGATGCCCAGATGATCGACTCCATGGGCCAGGACTCATATAAGCGTTTCATGCTGCATTATAACTTTCCTCCCTTTTCGGTTGGAGAAGTCAAACAGCTGAGAGGCCCGGGCAGAAGAGAAATCGGACATGGCGCACTGGCCGAGCGGGCGATTTTACCGCTGATCCCTTCTGATGAAGAGTTTCCTTATACTACCAGGGTAGTTTCCGAAATCCTGGAGTCAAACGGATCATCTTCGATGGCGACGGTCTGCTCCACATCTCTTGCACTCATGGAAGCCGGCGTGCCCATCAAGAAAGCTGTTGCCGGCGTGGCAATGGGACTGGTCAAAGAAGGTGAGAAATTCACGGTTCTCACCGACATTCAGGGCCTGGAAGATCATTACGGAGACATGGATTTCAAGGTGGCAGGCACCAAAGACGGAATTACTGCCCTTCAGATGGACATCAAGATCAAAGGATTGTCATTTGAAATTATGCAGCAGGCATTGGTTCAAGCCAAAGATGCCAGACTGTTCATTCTGGGAAAGATGAATCAATGCATCGCAGAACCCAAAAAAGAGCTCTCTCCTCACGCTCCACGGATTACAGCCTTCTTCATTGACATCGAAAAGATCAAGGATGTGATCGGGCCGGGCGGTAAAATGATCAAGAAGATCATTGCCGACACTGGTGTGGAAATCGACATTGAAGACGACGGTTCAGTACGTATTTATTCTGTATCCGCAGAAGGATCGGACAAGGCCAAGAAAATGATCGACGACATCACTGCTGATGTCGAAATAGGCAAGATCTATGACGGCCGCGTCACCAGGCTCATGAATTTCGGTGCCTTCGTGGAAATACTGCCGGGAAAAGAAGGCCTGGTCCACATCTCCAAGCTGGCCAAGGAACGTGTAAATAAAGTGGAAGATGTTGTCAACGTGGGAGACATGATCCAGGTGAAGGTGATCGAAATCGATTCCCAGAACAGGGTCAACTTGAGCCGGAAGGATTGTCTTTAATTTATCAAAATAAAGCAAAAGGAGTGAGCAGAGTTATGATGATGGAAACCAATGAACAGGAATTAAACCGGATTTCTTACAACATCAGGACTCAGGAAGGGATCACAATTTTCGAACTCATCGGTGAGCTCGATATGTACACGCTCCCCCGGGCCCAGGAAATCATTGACATGCTGGTGGAGCAGGAGCGGTTTAACATCCTGATGGACCTGGCTAAACTTGAGTACATCGACAGTTCCGGAATCGGCTTTTTCACTGCAACTCTGAAGCTTTTGAGGGATCACAACGGCGATCTGAAGATTGTCAAGCTTCATCCTTACATCAAGCGCTTGTTCGACTTGATCCACCTGGATTTCTTCATCAGCATTTACGAGAGCTACGAGGAAGCAACGAGCGACTTCAAGGACAACATTTCCAGGGCAATCATGAAATGGAAGAAAGTCGTGGAAATCAAGCCTAATTATGCCGATGCTTACTACCATCTGGGGCTTGCCTATGTAAATAAAAGCATGTTCGAGGAAGCAAGAGATGAATTCCAGCGCGCTCTGGACATCAATCCTAATTACGCCGATGCCCATAAGCGGCTTGGCGATGTCCTGAAACAACTCGGCAAAGTTAAAGAAGCTGGTGAAAAATACAAGGCCGCCCTGAAGATCAATCCCAAGTATTCGGACGCCTTGATCGCCCTGGGTCTGCTGTATAACGATGATTCCATGCTCGATGATGCCATCTGCCATTACCGCAAGGCACTTGATGTGCATCCGAACTATGCCGACGTTTTAAACAAGCTGGGAGCAGCACTGAAGGGGAAGAAAGACTATAATGAGGCTGTGAAGAGCTTCAAGTCTGCACTGAAAATCAATCCCGGATTCATTGACGCCCTGAGAAATCTGGCACATGCCTACGAGGAAATGGAAGAACCGGAAAACGCCATCAAGGAGCTTACTACTCTTGTCAAATTCTTGAATAACGATGAGGATAAAGACAAAGTAAGGGCTGAGATCAGAAAATTAAAGAAGGATCTTAAATAATTATGGCAGGTGACTTCATGGAATTTCTGAAGCAGATCCCGATCTTCCACAACCTCGAAGAGGAGTCGCTGAAGAAAATCAATGATTTGATTGAGACTAAAAACTTTCAGAAAGGCAAAGTCCTGTTTTATCAGGGCGACCCGGGCGACATCTTCTACATCATAAAAAAAGGCACCGTCAGTGTGATGAAGAAGATCGAGAATGAACAGCAGAAGGTCGCTGAACTGGCTGAAGGCGATTTTTTTGGAGAAATGGCTTTGATCGAGGGAGAGCCAAGAAACGCAACCATCATCTGTGAGACCGAATGCCAGCTCCTTGCGATCACCAAAGAAAAATTCGACACTCTGCTGAAAGTGAATCTCTCCATCAGCCTCAAGATCATGAAAGTCATGTCTCAGAGATTCAAGGAGAGAGCTGCCAAAACGACAACCGCAGGAGATCAGGCTCCCAAAGAAGGCAAGATTGTTGCTGTCTGTTCGCCACGAGGCGGATGTGGCCGGAGCACGATCATTGCCAACCTGGCAACCGCCATTGCCAAGCGAGGACATTCCACTGTGATCGTGGATTATGACCTGCAGTTCGGGGACCAGGCCCTGATGTTCAACCTGATGCACAGCAACACCATAGTAGATCTGATCCAGAACGAAAAGGGGTTTTCCGCTGCTACGGTGGAAAAATATCTGGAAAAGACCGGGACCGACAATCTGAAAATTCTGCCTGCCCCGCACATTCCTGAGGAGGCGGAACTGATACCGCGTCAGGCTGCATATGAAATTTTAGCCAATCTGAAAGGTAAGTATCAATATGTGGTAGTTGATACTGCCTCGTATTTCTCGGATGTCACTCTCTGCGCTTTTGACCTGGCTGACGTACTGCTTCTGATCGCAGATGTGGACCTGATCGGGATCAAGAATTCCCGCGCTGCCCTGAAACTCCTGGAAAATCTCAACTATGCTACAGACAAGATCAAGCTGATGATTAATAAAAGCGGAAAAAACAAGGCTATTACCACTGAAAACATTACCAACTCCTTCGGAAAACCTGTTTACAGCGAACTTCCATACTCTTCTGAAGCCTGTATCGCATCCCTGAACCGGGGTCAGCCTCTCTTTCAGCTTGATCCGGAAAACGGCTTCAGCAAGGTAATCGACGAACTAGCCGCAAAGGTCTGCGGGGAGAAGAAATCAGAGCCGGGTTTCATGGAAAAAATCATGGACAGCGTAAAGAATGTCTATGGCTCTGCCAACAAGTGGAAGAAAGTCAAGGAAATGGAGCCCAAGTATGCCGGAGCTTACTACAATCTCGGCCTGGCGTATAAGGCCAAGGGCATGATCGACGAAGCCATCCAGGAATACAAGGACGCGATCAAACTGAATCCGAATTATGCTGACTGCCATTATTATCTGGGGCAGGCCTATATGGAAAAGGGATTGTTCACTGAAGCAGCCGACAGTTTCCAGTCTGCCCTGAAGATCAACCAGAAGTACAAGGAAGCCAAGAATCTGTTGGGACTCGCCTACCTGAAAGGCGAGCAGCTCGACAAAGCCAAGATCGTGCTGTCTGAATTGATCGCCGAATTTCCACATTTTGCCGACAGCATGAATTACCTGGGCAAAACGTATTTCCTGCTCAAAGATTTCAAGCAAGCTACTGAAATGCTTGAAAAAGCCATTTCCATCAATCCCAAATACCTGGAAGCCCGCTACAATCTGGCTAATGTCTATGAAGCTTCGAAGGATCTCAAAAAGGCGATCGAAGAGTACCAGCGGATAGTGAACGAAGGCACTGCTGACAGCCCGTATTTCATGCTCGCCAAGGAGAGGATCTCCGTTCTTTACGCCTGATTGGTACTGCGGTACTGAGCAAAGCGAATGTTTTTTTTCTTGCGTATACCCGGAATTGAGATATTATATTTAGGCTAAATATTAGATGTCCCGCTTACAGCGGGGCTAAGAATCCGTAAAATCCTCGCTAAACTCGGATTTAACGGCTTCTAAGGAGGACATAATGGGCAAAATGTGCGAAGTCTGCGGGAAAATCCCCTGGATGGGTTTTCAGGTTTCCCATTCCCATATCAGAACCAAGAAGCGATGGTACCCTAATCTGCAGAAAGTCAGAGCCAGGATCGGCGGCGGGACTAAAAAAATGATGGTCTGCACCAGATGCCTCAAGGCCGGGAAAGTGGAAAGAGCTATCTCTAAACCAGCCGGCGAGAAAGTGGCAGCTGCGGTCTAAATCGACCAAGTTTAGAAATATGAAAGCGGATTAACAGTCCGCTTTTTCATTTAATTGGGATCGAGGTGCGAGGTTCGAGGTACGGGGTAAAAAGATCAGTTCTTAAACCTCGTACCCCGAACCCCGAGCCTCGCAACCTATAGGGGAGTTGCGTAAGTTTCAATGTTTTGCATGTAGTAGTATCATACTGTCATGAAAATCGTCTGGGGCAAGTATAAGGGAAAAGTTTTAAAGCTCAGCAATCCCCAAGGTGTCAGGCCGCTCACCGGCCAGGTCAAGATGGGGATTTTCAACGTGTTGTTCAATTTCATGAGATTCCAGGACAAGGTGGTGGCCGATGTCTTCTGCGGATCAGGCAGTTTCGGGATCGAAGCCCTGTCCCTGGGTGCTGCCAAGGTCAGTTTCATCGACCTGAATCCCGGGAATTTTCGGAACAATTGCGATTTTCTGGCTGGAGGGTACGAAGTTTTCCAGGGTGAGGCTCTTCCAGTGATGAAAAGGCTTGCTGATGAACTGTATGACCTGATTTTCCTGGATCCGCCGTTTAAATTCAAAATCAATTCGGAATATTTCAGCGAGTCGATCAGAATCCTCAAGGATCAGGGGATCCTGGCAGTCAGATTCTGCAGGGGAAACCAGCTGGAAGCCGGCGAGGGACTGACCATGTTTCAGGAAAAAAAGTATGGTGATTCAATAGTGAGATTCTATAGGAAAGGCATATGATATGAAAGCAATCTATCCCGGCAGTTTTGACCCTGTCACGACCGGGCATCTTGACATCATCAGCCGCAGTGCCAGCCTGTTCCAGCCTCTGATTGTGGCTGTGCTTGAAAATTCCACGAAAGAGACTCTTTTCACTCCAGGGGAGCGGATTTTGCTGCTGCGGGAAGCCACAAAAGGGATCCCTGGTGTCGAAGTAGAGAGTTTCAATGGGCTGCTCATCGATTACATGAAGAAGAAGAAATCCAGAATCGCCATCCGCGGCATGCGGGCTTTGTCCGATTTTGATTATGAATATCAGATGGCTCTCACCAACAAGGGGCTGTATCATAAGATGGAGACTGTTTTCCTGATCACAAAAGGCGAATATGCCTTCATCAGTTCCAGCCTGGTCAAGGAACTGGCGCGCCTTGGCGGAGACGTAAGCCGGGTGGCTCCGGCATGCGTGATCAAAGCGCTGGCAAAGAAGTATAAGTAAATCATTATTATGCGTCATTGCGAACGGCCGATGGCCGTGAAGCAATCTCTATCATCTTTTTATGGTATAATTTTCAAGTAATCTTCCTTCTGTGAAGTATGATGAATAAAAAAGACCTTTCAGAACGTGATATTTGCACTAAATTCATATTACCAGCGCTTGTCATGGCGGGCTGGGATGTTCAGAAACATATCAGGGAAAATGTTTATTTTACAGACGGGCGTATTTTATTAAAAGGTAACAAGACAGCCAGAGGCGAACGGAAATTCGCTGATTTTATCCTGTACATGAAACCCAACATCCCGATTGCAGTAATCGAGGCAAAGGATAACAATCATTCTTTAGGTGCAGGAATGCAGCAGGCATTGGATTATGCCTCAATTCTTGACGTACCTGTGGCATTCAGTTCAAATGGTGACGGCTTTGTAATGCATGATAAATCCGGACACTTTGGCACTGTCGAACGTAATCTTTTACTTAGTGAATTCCCACGGCTATCCGAACTTATGACTTGCTATAAAAAATACAAAAAAATCGATACTCCGGATCAGGAAAGAATAGCTACCTTTGATTATTTTTTTGATAGCACAGGAAAGAAACCTCGCTATTACCAGCAAATCGCGATTAACAGGACTGTAGAAGCAATTGCATGCGGACAAAACCGGATCTTGCTGGTCATGGCTACTGGAACCGGGAAAACCTTAGTAGCATTTCAAATTATTCATCGGCTTTGGAAAAGCGGGCAGAAAAAACGGATCCTGTTTCTGGCTGATCGTAAAATCCTGATCGGTCAAGCAAAGCGTAATGATTTCAGGCATTTTAAAGAAAAAATGACTGTGATAAAGCAAAGAACCATTGATAAAGCTTACGAGATCTATCTTGCTCTTTATCAGGGCTTATCAGGTAATGATGAAGATAAAGATGTTTATAAAGAATTCAGCCGTGATTTTTTTGATCTGGTTGTAGTTGATGAATGTCATAGGGGCAGTGCAAAAGAGGACAGCGCCTGGAGAGACATACTCAAGTATTTCAATAAAGCAACTCAGATTGGTCTCACTGCAACGCCCAAGGAAACAGAGGATGTTTCAAACATCGAATACTTTGGAGATCCAATCTATACATACTCTCTGAAGCAGGGCATTGAAGACGGGTTCCTGGCCCCTTACAAAGTTCTCCGAATAGGTTTGAACACTGATCTGGAAGGCTACAGACCTGAAACCGGCAAAACGGATATAGACGGTAATCTCATAGAAGATCGCATTTACAATACCCTGGATTATGATAAAAACCTGGTAATTGATGAGCGGACCCAGATTGTTGCCAGAATAATAACTGAATTTCTTTCTAAAACCGGGAAGTATGACAAAACCATTGTTTTCTGCGTTGATATTGAACATGCTGAGCGGATGAGGCAGGCCCTGGTCAATGAAAATCCTGATCTGGTCCAAGCCAGCCACAAGTATGTGATGAGGATAACCGGTGATGACGAAATCGGAAAAAGGGAAGTGGATAATTTTATCAACCCTGAAGAAAGATATCCGGTAATTGTCACTACTTCCAAATTGATGACAACAGGGGTGGATGCCCAGACCTGCAAGCTGATCGTGCTGGATTCAAACATCAGATCAATGACTGAATTCAAACAGATCATAGGTAGAGGCACGCGGATCAATGAAGAATACGGAAAAATGTTTTTTACAATCATGGATTTCCGGAATGTGACTGATCTGTTTGCTGATCCTGATTTCGACGGTGAGCCAGTAATGGTCAAGCAGATCAATGGAGATGATGAAATCCCAGATGATGATGAAGACGATGATGGTTCTGGCAAGAACCCTGAGCCAAGATTTCCACCAATAATTTCAGATCCTGATCCGCCTCCAATTCCTGGTATTGTTCCGGGCGGCGAAATAATCTCAGAGCCCGCAAGAAAAGTTTACATCAATGGTGTTGATGTCACTGTATTGAGCGAACGCAGGCAATTTCCAGGCCCTGATGGAAAATTGATCATTGAGAGTCTCAAGGATTACACAAAGAAGGGCATTCTCAGAGAATACAGATCGCTTGATTCCTTTCTGACCCGCTGGAACAGTTCGCAGAGAAAGTCAGCAGTGATTGATGAATTGGAAAATCATGGTGTAAGTCTTGAAAACTTGGCAGCAGAAGTGGACGCAGATCTTGATGTATTCGATCTTATCTGCCACATTGCCTGGGATATGCCTCCACTCACAAGGCGTGAGCGGGTTGATAAAGTGAAAAAGAGAAACTATTTTGCCAAGTATGGCGAGAAAGTACGGAAAGTTCTGGAAGCCCTGTTGGATAAGTACGCTGATGGTGGGGTCATGAATCTTGAAGACCTAGACATACTCAGGGTTGAGCCTTTTAATGGGTTCGGAACACCGCTTGAGATTGTGCAGAGTTTTGGCGGCCGGGAAAACTACATGAAAGCGCTTGAAGAGCTTGAACACTTGCTTTACGAAGTGGCCTAAGGAGTAAACATGAAAAACATTGGAAGCATTATCAAATCGCTCCAGAACATAATGAGAAAAGATTCCGGCGTATCCGGAGATGCCCAGCGCATCGAGCAACTGGGCTGGATGATCAGCCTGAAAATCCTTGACGACAAGGATCAGGAGCTGGAACTTCTTAATGTTAAATATAAATCTCCGATACCCAAACATCTTCAATGGAGAAGCTGGGCAGCCAATGATGAAGGACTGACAGGCGATAAGCTCAAGAATTTCGTTGACGGCACTTTAATTCCTGATCTGAAAAATCTGGAGGTCAGCCCAGGCAACAAGCGTGCTCTCATAATCCGGGAGATTTTTGAAGGCACAAATAACTACATGAAGAACGGAACAATCATCCGCCAGGTGATTAATGAACTGAACAAGATCGATTTTAACAGCTCTGAAGACAGGCATGTTTTCGGAGATATTTATGAGACAATACTGCGTGATCTGCAAAGTGCCGGTAATTATGGAGAATTCTACACACCAAGGGCACTGACTGAGTTCATAACAGAAATGGTCAATCCAAGGCTTGGGGAGAAGATACTTGACCCATCCTGCGGCACAGGTGGATTTTTAACCAGCGCAATTGAAAATATCAGAAGACAAGATGTGAAGGGTGTAGAAGACCTGAAAAAACTGGAAGCTAATATTCATGGCATGGAGCTGAAACCATTGCCTTTCATGCTGTGCGTCACTAATCTCATCCTTCATGATATCGAAGTCCCGAATGTGGATTACACTGACAGTTTGAACAGAGAATACACTTCTATAAGGCAAAAAGACCAAGTGGATGTGATACTGGCAAATCCACCTTTTGGCGCTTCTGTAACCGATGGAGTGGAAACAAACTTTCCTCTAAATTACAGGACAACAGAAAGCGCTGATTTATTCCTTTTGCTGATGGTTCGATTTTTAAATGAAGACGGCCGGGCTGGAATAGTTTTACCGGATGGGTCTTTAACAGGTGATGGTGTTAAACAGCGAATTCGTCAGTTTTTCCTGGAAAACTGCAACCTTCATACCATTGTCAGGTTACCAAACTCAGTTTTTCAACCCTATGCAAGTGTTGCCACAAATCTTCTCTTCTTTGAAAAAGGAAAGAAAACTGAAGAAATCTGGTACTGGGAACACAAGCTGCCAGAAAGTGTAAAGGCATACAATAAAACGAAACCTATTCGTGTAGAAGAGTTTGACAGCCTCAAAAAATGGTGGAACAGCAGAAGGGAAAATGAGCAGGCGTGGAAGGTTGCCATCAAGCAGATTGAGGAAACCGGATTTAATTTGGATATCAAAAACCCTCATGTTATTAAGTCTGAACATACTCTTTCGAGTAGTGAATTACTATCACTGCTTCATGACTCTTTTTGTAAAAGTGAAGTCCTCTTGAACAAGCTGAGCAAGGAGATTTCAGGTGATTGATAAAATCGGAAAAGGTCAATACATGGAGGAAGAATTATCCAATGACTCTTCATTTTATAACTCAGATACTGATCCAGCAGTGAAGAAAATGGACAAAGAGAAAAGAAAGAGTGCTTTTCCAACTTCTACCTTGGGCGAACTTTGTAAAATTGAAAAGGGTGAAACTGGAATTGCCAGTGCCACACCTGGTAAATATCCATTAGTTAATACTAGTGCTGATAGAAAATCCTGTAGTTCATACCAATTTAACACTGCAGCTGTTTGTATACCGCTTGTGTCGTCAACAGGGCATGGAAAAAAAACACTGAATTATGTTCATTACCAAGAAGGTAAATTTGCACTTGGTACAATTTTAGCAGCTGTGATACCGAGGAACCCTAAAGTACTGTCAGCAGCATATCTGCATCGATATCTTCAGTTTTTTAAAGATAAGAAAATTGTACCATTGATGAAAGGTGCAGCAAATGTGTCTTTGGCAATCAAGGACATTGCAGGAATTAAAATCACGGTTCCACCTATGAGAGAACAGATCTCGTTTGTCGAGTTGTTCAATAAAATCAATATTTCTTGTAGAGATTTACAAGATGAATTTTCAAACCAATCGTCATACATATCATCTCTCAGGCAAGCAATTCTGCAGGAAGCAATTGAAGGCAAACTTACAGAAAAATGGCGGAAGCAGAACCCTGATTTGATCAGTGGCGAAAATCATGCTTCGAAATGGCTTGAGAAAATCAGATCTAAAAAAGAGCAGATGATTAAAGAAAATAAAATTAAGAAAGAAAAACCGCAGCCACCAATTTCAGAAAATGAAATACCATTCAATTTACCTAAAGGCTGGGTGTGGTGCAGGGTTGGGGGAATATCATTACACTCACTCGGAAAAATGTTGGACAGGTCAAAAAACAAAGGCACTCATCAAAAATATTTGAGAAACCTTAATGTTCGGTGGTTTGATTTCGACTTGTCGGATTTACTCGAAATGCGATTTCAAACGAATGAATACGAAAAATGTACTGCGAGAAAAGGGGACCTACTGATTTGTGAAGGAGGTTATCCTGGTAGAGCTGCAATATGGAATAGCGATTATGCGATTTACTACCAAAAAGCGATACATAGAGTTCGTTTTTTAGAGGAAGAAATTAATAAGTTTTTTTTATATTTTTTGTATTTATCTAAGATGACAGGATACTTAGATAAATATCTTACCGGTTCTGGTATTAAACATTTTACTGGTCAAGAGTTACATCGATTTGTTCTACCATTACCTAGTCTTTTAGAGCTGCGGATTATTATTAAGAAAATTGATAGCTTTTTGGCTGCAGTAAACCAATTGGAAAAACAAACAACGGAGATGAAAGAATGTTCACAATTGTTTATGCGATCAGTGATGAGAGAGGCGTTTGAAAGATGAGGGCGGAATTAATCGAAAAGAGTGATGATTTTTTGGGGCTGATTGAAAGAGTCTTTGTGGAGGTAGAAAAGTGAAAGGCCACAGGGGCAATCCAGGGCTGAAAGGTCGTTTGCTGGATAAAAGTATAGACGCTTACATTCTCTCTCTGGAAACCATCAATCGACTATCCATTCGTTATCGAATTGAGGCTTTCTGTTATCTAATCTGTAATGCTTGGGAGTTATTACTCAAGGCAAAGATACTTGAAGATACACAAAACAATCATAACGAAATTTACAGGGGAAAAAAAATTCGCGGCGAAAGGCGTGACTCAAAATCATTGCGCGAATGCCTGGAGCGAGTATTTCCAATCCAAAACAATCCGGAACGTCGAAATATCGAAAGAATTGTGGAATTGCGTGACGAAGCAGTACACTTAGTCTTTACTGAAATTCCCAGAGATGTATTGTGTTTGTTTCAAGCTTGTGTAATAAATTACCACAAAAGACTAAATAATTGGTTTATGGTGTCACTCTCCGAGCGCGTCCATGTTGGGATGATGAGCATAGTATACGATATTCAGCCACAGTATGGCGATCTAGCTGATAAACGATTACGACGTGAATTAGGTTTGGATGCAGCTAAATTTCTTTCTAAGTATTGCGCTGATATCAGACGCGAATTCGACCAATTCCAACGGGCTGCTGAATTTTCCATAGGTATCGAATACCGCCTGGTTCTATCAAAAAACGATGACGATGCGGACATTAAACTGTCTACTGGTCCTAACGGTAGAGTAAATACTCAAGTAATAGAAGTTCCCAAAGACCCAAGCAAAACCCACCATTTCCGCCAAATAGATATAAAAAATGAATTGAATTCAAAAATATCCTCTTCTAAAATAAGCCAATTTGATATTCAATGCATTGAAAAAGCTTATGAAATACGAAAACGACTTGATTTTTTTTATATTGGAACAATCAAAGGAGCCTTTCCCCAATACAGTCAGGTGTTTATCGACTGGCTGCTTAAGCAATATCAGAATGATTCGATGTTTTTTCTAAAGGCTAGAGAAAAGGCGAAAAAAATCAGATCAGCTGGAAAGTTAGATATTTGGTAGCATTAAGGACAAGCAATGGAAGCCGTTTACAGTAAATACAATTACATCTTAGAAAAAGCTGAAGATTATTTCTGTGTTTGTGCAGTATTAAAGACAATAATTCAGATTCATAGCAATCGGAGCATTTCACAACAAGAAATTGCTAATTTCTTCAATATAATATATCCGTCTGATTATCCATATATAAGCGATAAATCCATTACAAGCAAAGACCCCAATGATTGGGGGATAAAAATACATAAAGATGGAATTAACAATTTATTAAAAGCTGGCAATATCCCTCTGAAAGAAAATTACTACCCAATTAATCAATTTCAGGACTGGCAATTTGATGATAAGATTCGAGAAATTCTTGGAAATGGGTATCATCTTGTTTGCGGATTTTGTAGTCCGTTTTTGTATTTTCATGAAGATAAAAAAGTTGGTCATGTGGCAATAATTTATGGTATTGAGAATGAAAATGTAATATTATTAGATCCTGGACCAGAAAAATTCGGGAGACAGGTTGTACAATCAATTGATTTGTACCAGGCGATTCATTTTAAAAAAGATGGCATCTGGGAGATAATTCCAAAACTCTAGGAGGACATAAGTGAATAAATTCGATGAATTGATAATGGTTATACCAAAATCAGCATTCGATCAATTGGGTTGTTTCCAGGGATTTAATGCCAATTATAAAAAATATGTTGACTATATAAATGAACATTACGAGATAAAAAAAAGAGGATCAGTAGAAAATGACCCGAATTACAAACAGATTATTCCTTATGCACTATTAACCCATGATAAGAAAGTCTGCATCTATAAAAGGGGAAAGCAATTATCGGAAGAAAGGCTGAAATTTAACTATTCTTTGGGATTTGGTGGCCATATATCGTTTGAAGATTCCAATTTGTTCAACTCTACATATAAAGAGGGAATGCTGCGTGAAGTAAATGAGGAACTAAAGTTAAATAGCCACTACCAAGAAAAAATTGTGGGATTAATAAATGATGACTCTAACGATGTTGGAAAAGTACATTTAGGTATTGTACATGTTTTTAATTTAACTTCTCCTGAGGTAAGGAAGAAGGAAAAATCAATTAATGAAGTTAGTGTTGTCGATATATCTTTTGTTAAAGATAATTACAACATGTTTGAAACATGGTCTCAGATATGCATTGATAATGCAAGTGAATGGATCGGCAATGAGTTAACATACTAAATTTGTGAAAAATTCTTGACATCGGACTATCTAACAACTAAAATATTTCGCAACATAAGTTCACGATCGTGCATCTTAGGAGAATGCTGGCTGAAATCTCCTGAAAATAACCTTTCAAAACGGAGGAAATATGATTGATGATACTAGCACTTCAATGACATCAAGACGCCTGAATATTGGTGATCCGGAACTTTCTCTTCTTGCTTCTGAAGCGGCTGTTGACATTGATAACATGTTAGTTTGTAAAGAAAACAAAGACTTTACAGCTTTAAAAAAGCTTGCAACAAGACTACAAAATTCATACACAATTGACCAAACCTCTAATAAAATGCAATCTTTAATGGATATTACTACTGTAACTTTTTTGAATGATGCATTATCTAAAACTGGTGAAAACAAACTCTTCGTTAAACTTGATGATTTACTTAAAGAAGCAGACAGAATAACTAAACTATTAATTACAATTGAACAGAGGGAAGAACATAATGAATTAACTTATGTGAGAGACTTTTGCATTGCTCTTGCAAAGGCAACAATAACATATAGAAAATATATACGTGAACTAAAACCAGTACATAAATTTAGGAAGTAAAATGGCTTCTCAAGTTGTTGAATATTCTTTGTTACGATTAAAATATTGTGTTGATGAGATTAATCGTTTAAAACAGGATGATTTTGCTTATGATTATCCCCGAATGGCTTTAATTATTCTGGAAAAAAATTTCAACTCTTCTAGACGTGCATTAGAGAAAATATCTGTTGAGGGGGAAAGTGCACTTACGGTGTGTTGTGCTGCATTGGATTTGTTACAGACATATTTACCGATCATGGGGTTTATTATTAGATCAACAAAAGTTCGAATTGCATTTGAATTTTACTTCCCTCTCCTTGAACTAACAAAAAGAATCTTTGATGAAGATCTACGAGAAGATAGGAAAAGTATTGATGCGAATCACGTAAAATTGATTGTTGCTTCCGAGTGGGAGTATTCCCCATACAATTACTTACTTGGCGATGAATTACTTAAAAGTTTTGTTTGTATTGGGTTGTCTGCTACAGAATCTTCTAATCCATTGATAATTCCCATAGCAGGGCATGAAATAGGTCATACCTTATGGTTAAAACTACAAGATGAGAACAGTAAACTAGTAGATCTAATAAAACCAAATAAGTATAATGATTTAATTGATGATCAAATACGTAGAGAAATTGAAAAGAGTTGGGATGATTTTTGTAGACATTTTCCTGGATATAAGAAAGAAGATTTGTTCTCTTCTTTGTATTTACCTAAATTATGGGAAGATGCGCAATCATGGGCATTACGTCAGGTAGAGGAAGTGTTTTGTGATTTTATTGGTATTCGAATTTTTGCAGAGTCATATCTACATGCATTTACTTATCTTACTACGCCAGGACATCCAACAGGAACAAGATCTTCTCTTTATCCAGATATTAGGGCTAGAGTTAAGTATTTGTGCCAGTATGCTCAAAAACAAAATGTTGCTCTAGCTCCTAATTTGAACTCATTTTTTTTAGATGAAAGTGAAAGCTTAGATCCATCACCAGAAACTGATCATAAACCAATTTTCTTATTGGAGATAGCAGATAAAGTAGTTGATACAATAGTTGAAGAGATTATGAATGATGTTAATGTAATTTTATCTAAAAAAAGTATTCCTGTTAGAAATCAAGAAAAGGTAGATTCGATTTGTAATACTTTTGAATCACTTAATAGCCCGATATTAGGCCCCGAAGAGATGGTTGATATAATAAATGCTGGATGGCAATGCTTTATCAAAAACAAGCTTTTTGAGACTCCAAAGTTGAGTACGAAGCTAGAGGAGGATAGAAAAAACGAAAAGGCTAGATTTGAAAAGTTAAATGAATTGAACGATATGATTTTAAAAAGTTTAGAGATTATAGAAATATCGAGACTCTGGGAGTTACCTGAATGATAGTAAAAGCATATAAAATTGCCCATTCTCTTAATAACCCTGAGCATTTAAATGCTGATGATGCAGATCGTGTTGATCCTTTGATTATCACACCATTTTTAACTCTTGAAGAACTTAAAAAATCAGGTGCTGCTTCTATTGATATTCGATTAGGCTGTTGGTTTTTAATGTGTAAACGCAGTAAGATTGGGACGCTCAATGTTTACAATCACCAGGACGATGCTCCATGTGAAGAGTCTTTAACAAAAATGTATTATGTTCCGTTTGGGAAGGATTTTATTCTTCATCCAAAATCATTTGTTCTTGGTGTTACTTTAGAATGGATAAGGCTACCCAACAATTTAGCTGCATACGTTGTTGGCCGTTCTTCTTGGGGGAGGCAGGGATTAATTATTGCCACAGCCACTGGTGTGCACCCTGGATTCACTGGTTGTCTGACATTAGAATTAACAAATGTTGGAGAAGTACCAATTGTAATGAAGCCAGGTACGACTATTTGCCAGTTGTTTTTCCACCAAGTTGATACTGATTCAACCTCAAAGGTAGATATCAGTCCTTTTATTGGAAAAAGGAAACCTGTTCTAGGCACTATCAAACTTGATGATGTTGCCCGCAAATTGTGTCTGCCAAAATCTTACTAGATAAAATTAACTTCGTTAAGAAAATCTGCATTTCAATGTTACAGTTTCATGAAGCGAGTTTACAAAGAAAAAATGAGTAAAAGTATTACAAAAGAAGTCTCAAATGCACTTAATGATTTTTCAGAACTTATTAAAAAAATGAATTCCTCTGAACGACAATCAATAATTAACTTAATTCTCGGCTCATTTGTTTATAAAAAAGAAGATGTTGTTAGTAAAAGGGATCTTATAAAGATAGATACAGGGAACTTCAAAAACAGTAAAACCAAAAAACTAAAGAACTTATGGATTAGCTGGAAAAAATTATCTAATTTAAGTTTTGATGTTATACTTACAGGGTCAGGTGTGAGTTGTGCTGATATTTTTTTTGTTGTTTTATTCACTCTCTACTTCTGGAAGAGAGTTCACGAAAATATTGAAGAACCCTTGTCTACTGATGAAGCAACAATTCTTTATGCTTTTTGGAAACATAATAATGGCAGGTATTCGCTACCTGAAGAAGAATGCTTCGAAATGACTAATATTGAAAGACCGAACTTAGGATTTGAAAAATTAGATATTAATAAGTTTAACGAATCGATAAGTAACTTGATAAGTATGAGATGTATTGATCTTGAGGACGGAAATATTTTATTGTGTGAAACAATGTTAGTAAATTATCATTAATTTACGCCGTGTGCGACTTCAAACTAATCCTATCAATGCAAAGGACCACGGCAAAGGATGATGTTCATTAGTAAAAGTCAAGGACCTCCCGTACAGCCAGCTCTCTCCGGCATAGAACAAGAACAAACAAGAACAGTACCGGAGCTCTACATTTTACAAAGTTAAAGTCACAAGTTAAGCACTGTTTCCTGACTAATGCACAGGAATGAGGGTGAAAAAACATGAAATCCAGATATGAATCGCAGATACTTCTTTATCAGACTGAAGACGGGAAGATCAGGCTTGAAGTCCAGCTTGAGAATGAAACTGTCTGGTTAACGCAGAACCAGATGGCTGAATTGTTCCAAACTTCTAAACAGAATGTGAGCTTGCATATCCAGAATTTCTTTACAGAAGGAGGATTGCAGGCAGAGGCAACTGTCAAGGAATCCTTGACAGTTCGAAAAGAGGGAAACCGTAAGGTTTCCCGCGCTGTGGAATTCTACAACCTGGATGGCATAATATCTGTCGGGTATCAGGTAAAATCGCACCGCGGTACAGACTTGTTTATGCATGCCGTTTCCAGCTCGCGGGGCAGTTATTTTGAAAAAGAGTTTAGAGAGTTTGGGGAACTTGATCTTGATTATTGCGAGGCGGGATGAAAACAAAATTGAATTCATGTAAAAGAAGATTGACGAAATCTGCAGATAATATGCAGACTCCGGAATACGAGAGCCTGCTTTGTAAAATTTCAGACACCTATGCCAGGGGGCAATTTCTTGCCCATCAGGCAGTCAGCTCATATCTGCTGGAAACCTACTGGAAAATAGGGCAATTTGTCGTTGAGTTCGAACAGGGTGGGAACTTCAAAGCCGAATATGGCAAGGCATTGTTGAAAAAACTTGCTGCAGATCTTTCACTTCGGCACGGCAGAGGATTCAGCCTCAGCAACATCTACCTGATGCGACAGTTTTTCATCCTGTTCCCAAAATTCCAGACGTCTGGAATTTCCGATTCCCTGACTTGGTCGCATTATTGTGAATTGTTGAATATCTCCGACGACATGGAGAGGCAGTTTTACGAAGCTCAGTGCCAAAAGGAAAAATGGTCGGTCAGGGAACTCAAGCGGCAGAAGCAATCCTCTCTCTTTTTACGCCTTGCCCAAAGCAAAAACAAAAAAGCTATATTGAAACTGGCAGCTGATGGTCAAGCTCAGGAAAATCCCCAGGACATTTTACGCGATCCATATGTATTTGAGTTCCTCAAAATACCCGAGAACTCCCGCTTGAATGAAGGTCTTCTTGAACAGAAACTGATGGATAATCTGCAGTCGTTTTTACTTGAATTGGGCAAGGGCTTTGCCTTTGTCGGCAGGCAGTACAGGATAACTCTTAACAATGAACATTTTTATGTGGATCTGGTTTTTTATCACCGTTACCTCAAATGCTATGTGCTGATAGACTTGAAGGTGGAGAAAATCAGGCATCACGACATAGGTCAGATGAACATGTATCTGGGCTACTTTGCCAATGAGGAAAATGTTGAGGGAGACAATCCGCCTATTGGCATCATTTTGACAAGGGAAAAAGACGAACTCCTGGTGGAATACTCGATGTATGGCATGGAAAGTCAGCTGTTTGTTTCAAAGTATCAGCTGTTTCTACCTGATCGAGAGGAACTGAGAAGAGCTCTTGAATTTGCGCTGAAGTAAGCGAGGAATGACAAAATTTTCTTGTTCCGCACGAGGTATTTGAAATGATCTACTTTCTCCGCATTTTCTGCTGGCGCAGATCAGGGCTCTGGACTGTGCTCCTGTTCACAGTCACACTGACGGTTCTGTTTGTTTTCAACATTTTCAGGGGTAATCTGCATGGGGTGTTCTGGAATCGGCTCCTCAGCGTATATCCTGAATACTATCTGATACCTGAGCGGGAGGCGATCCTGCCTGAACAATGGGAAGTGGCGCTGAAAAATGCTGCGCCTCCGGCAGGAGTCGAATTTTTTCCGGTGGCCTCGTCTCCGGCTGTGATAGAATCAGGAGGAAAAGCTCTGGGAGTAATGCTGGACACTTATCTGGATCTGCCTGCGAAGCTGCGGCGTAATCCCGGAATCTACAAATTGGAGCGCAAGCCGGGGGAAGGCATGATCCCGGGTGTCAACCTGAAGCGGGAGCTGGCACTTTCCGGGAGCTGCGAAGCCAGGATCTTCCTCTTGAATGAAAGCGCGGATTTCGATTGCTCAGGTTTTGTGGATACAGGATATTACGATTACGACAGTTACCATGTGCTGCTTGGGTTGGAAGGGCTTTCAAGGCTCAAGGAGATTCCCTGCATCAATGAAATAGAGATCTACGGTTCGTCTGAACTGGTCAGGCAGGCTGCAGGAAAATTCGAAGGTTTCAGGCTTCAAAGCTTCTGGGAGCGCAATCCTGAACTTGCCAAGGCGAAGAGCACTGAAAACCTGTTTTTCAGGTTGTTCCTGGCAGTCTATTATTTCACGGTTTTTCTGGTTGTTTTGAATATTTACCAGTTGCGTCTTTCGAAGATCAGCCGCGACATCCTGATCACCAGAGTGATGGGGATCGGCAGATTGAGGCTTTTTACCGTTCTGTTCGCAGATCTCGCTCTTAATTCCCATCTCGGATTACTGGGAGCCATGACTCTGCTGGCTTTTATTTTCAAAGTATTCCCAAGCTATCCACTGCCTCAGGGTGTTTACGGAATCGACTCCATCGATTTCAAGCTGAGCCTGGCCATCGACAAGTCAGGTTACTCGCTGATTCTGTTGTTTATCTTTTTGCTTTCGACCGCCATCTTTACTATCATCATGAAAAATGATATTATCAAGGAACTGCGCTGAGCTATTTTTTTTGAGGAGGGGATAGGTGAAGCTGAGCAGTGAAATCAAGGACGGATACGCCATAGTATCGATATTTGAGGATATCGATTTTTATAATTCAGAAGAACTAGAAGAAGAACTGAAAAAACTTCTCGGAAAGCACAACGGCCTGGTCATTTCCTTGAAAAATGTACGCTACATCGACAGCTCTGGTCTCGGGATTCTTACCGGGATTTTACGCGCCGCCAAAGAAGCCGGGAAAAAGCTGATTTTATCCGAACTTTCCCATGATGTGAAAAACGTCTTTGAACTGACCAGACTGATCGATTTTTTCAAGATTTTCGAGGATACGCAGGAAGCGATTGCAGCCCTGACAGGAAATTAATCCGTTTGAATAAAAATCCGGCCGAATTTCATGATTTTTTTCTGAAATTTCTTGAATTCAGCACTTTTACCGAATTCCTAGACTATTTTTTTGTGATTCTGGAAAACTTCGGGATTGAGCGCAAGATCATCTTTCTCCGCAAGGGAGAACAATTCCACGAATTCTCGATCAGCAAAAACCTGTATCCCGAAAAGAGAGAGCGCAAGCTCTCCTTTTCCAGGAAGCGAGCTGGAAAATACCTGAATTTTCTGCTGGATGGAAAAATCCATCTGATCGGCTCGGAAAAAATTTCCAGGCTGATCAAGGCATTTCCCATTCTTTCGGATTTCAGGATGCAAAGCTTTTATCTGGCTGGATTCAAATTCAACAATGAACTGGAATCTATCGTAGCTTTCGACAGATACTGCAGCCGGAAAAAATTCTCAGTTCCGCAGCTTTTGAAGCTCCAGACTTTTTTCGATGTGTTCCGCCTGGCCTTTGAAAAGAACATGATGATCGAAATACTGAACGAGAGAAAGCATCAGTCATCGATTGAACTTTCGACTGTTCTGGACGGAATCGCTGAAGGCATCATCATCACAGATTTCGACAATCGCATTCTGCATATTAACGAGCAGGCAGTCCGGCTTTTTGACCCCTCCAAATCGCCCCTGTCTTTCCAGGGTAAGCCGTTCAATGAAATAGTGGGCATCGAGGAACTGGAAGGTTTGATTTTCCATACTTTCAACAATCCCGAAAAAGTCCTGGAAAAAGAAATCATTTTGAATCTTCCTAACCGTGGCAGAATTTTTCTCCTCTCCAAGACCAGAATCATGGAAGATTCCCTGGGGGACCCGATCGGCGTAGTCACAGTTCTCAGGGACACCACTATGGAAAAAGAGCTCGAAGAGGAAAAGAATTTTTTCATTTCCTGCATCTCACATGAACTGCGTACACCCCTCACTTCCATCAAGGGTTACATTTCCCTGATCCTGATGGAACGATTTGGCAAGCTTCCGGAAGAGTACAGGAATTTCTCGGGTGTGATACTGCGCCAGTGCAACAATCTGATCAGGCTGATCAACAACATCCTGGACGCTTCCAGGCTCCAGAGCAATGACCTTCGACTGGAGTATGAACTGATCAATTTCCCGGAATTTCTGAGGCAGCTGTCGGAAAATTTTAAAAGCCTTGCTCTGGAAAAGAAAATTTCTGTATCCGAGGAGTTTTCGACTCCTCTGACCGAATTTGTCTGCGACAGGGAGAAGCTTGAGAGCATTTTCGTAAATCTGGTCGGAAATGCGATTAAATTTTCTCCTGAAGGAAGCAAGGTCGTGATCAAAGTATTGCGCAGGGATGAAGGCAAACTGTTTTTCTCGGTCCGCGATTTCGGCTGCGGCATTCCGGACAAGTATCGGGAAAAGATTTTTCGCAAGTTTTACCAGATCGAGACCGGACTCAATAAAAGCGCCAAAGGCACCGGACTCGGGCTTTATATCGTGCACGACATCATCACGAAAATGGGGGGGCAGATCTGGCTGGAATCCAGAGTAGGTGTAGGCAGCGAATTTTTTTTCACGCTCAGGGACATTAAAATTGAAGACATTCCAAAAGAAGGTGACTGATGGCTAAAATCTACATTGCTGATTTGAAGAAGAACAGGGGAGAGGAACTGAACACGCTCCTGGCTGTGAAGCAGATCAACGAAGCTTCGGGAAGGACCGGCAAGAAATATCTGAAACTGACAGTTTTTGATAAAAGCGGGGAAATCGATGC
This sequence comes from Candidatus Wallbacteria bacterium, assembly GCA_028687545.1. Taxonomy (NCBI): domain Bacteria; phylum Candidatus Walliibacteriota; species Candidatus Wallbacteria bacterium. Next base: position 7,154 of record JAQTZZ010000022.1, on the reverse strand, counting down.
CAGGGCTTTCGAGAGTTACGAATCATGGCTGAATTTTCTGGAGATCGGAGGAATATACTCGTTCCTGGTGAGAGCTGAATCATACAACAACCAGGAATATCTGAAAGTATCAAGAATTTCGCCGGTTAAAGACTTCGAAATTGAAGACTTTCTGCCGGTTTCCAGTCATGATTATATTACTGTGCTGGCTGAGGTGAAGGAACTTTTAGGCCTGATCAGGAACCCGCACCTGCGCCGTCTGATAGACCTTGTCTTATCAGACACGGATCTGATTTCAAAATTCGAGCGCTGGCCTGCAGCCAAGGAATGGCATCACGCCTATCTCCACGGGCTTCTGGTGCACACTGCTTCTGTGATGCGTCATTCCAGACGAATCGCCGAAGACTACGGACTTGACAGTGATCTGCTGCTCACTGGATCCTTCCTGCACGATATAGGCAAGATCGAGGAATACGAATTCAGAGGGGCGCTGATCGATTTTTCCACCAGGGGAAGGCTGCTCGGGCACATAGTGATCGGCAGCATGATGCTGGAGCAGATGATTGCGAAGATTCCTGATTTTCCCAAGGAACTGGCAAACGCCCTCACTCATCTGATCGTATCTCACCACGGGAATCATGAATGGGGTTCTCCGAAGCTTCCAAAGTTCAAGGAAGCAATGGTCCTTTTTCTTTCCGACTATCTTGACAGCCAACTGGCAGGTATTGATAAACTCTATCAGCAGAATCAGGGTCGGGATTGGACGGATTTCAATAAATTTCTGGAGCGATACATATACATCTACAAGGAAAACAGGGAAGGCAATTGAATGGTGATGAGCACTGAACTGCTTTTCGAAGCGGGTCTTAAGCACCAGAAAAAGGGCAGTTTCAAGGATGCCAAGGACAGCTATCAGAAAGTCCTGCAGCAGGATCCAGGTAATTTTGCCGCATTGAACAACCTGGGTGTAGTGGATCTGGCTCTGGGTGATCTGGAAGGCAGCCTGGCCTGTTTTGAGAAGGTAGTGATCCATGACCGCCACGACAGCGACGCTTTTTTCAACATGGGAGTGGTGCTTTTCCAGCTCAAACGCCTTGTTCAGGCTCTGAAAGCCTTTAAGATGGCGGAAAAATACCGGCAGGGCGATTATCTGATCACCAAAAATCTCGGTCTCACTCACCTGGAACTCAACCAGATACCGGAAGCGATACTGAATTTCAAGCATCTTCTCAAAATCCGCGAAGATGACTGGGAAGCAAATTATCAGCTGGCCAAATGCAGTTTTCTGCAGAAAGATTTCGAAGCAGCTCTCAAATCGGCAGAACAAGCCCGGGAACTTAATAAAACCGGTAAACCTGTGCTCCTGCTGCTTGCCGACATCCTGGAACAACTGCATAAAATCGGAGAAGTCGAGCAGGTTCTGAGCGTACTCTATGATATTTATCCCAACGACCAGGAGATATTCGCCCGTCTGGTGAACTTTCACTTATCCAATGGGCTCGTGGACAGGGCACGGCGGGTTACCGAAGGTTTTCTGATCACTAATCCATACAGTTTCGTTGGAAACCGGCTGCTCCGGGAAATCAATCATAAAACCGAAAAAACTGTTTCGGAAAAAAAAGAGGATGAAAAGCCCACCCAGGGAAACGGAGAATTGAAATTCAATCTGAATCAGCTTGAACAGGAATATCGTGATTTTGTTTCCAGGAAAGACTTTGAGAACGGGATTGCCAGATTCAAACAGTACGTATCTTCCTTTGGCAGTCATCCGGAAGTGATCGAGAGGCTGGCCCAGCTTCTCCAATCAGCAGACAGGCTGGAGGAAGCCCTGGAAGCGTACGATTCAATTTCTCAGCAGGTCGACCGGGTACAGATCGAGAGAGGGAGACTGCTGTTTGAGCTGAAAAAATACTCACAGGCGAGGGCTGTTTTTACCGAGATCGCTGACGTTGACTCTAAATCCGGCCTTGCATATATGTATCTAGGCATGATCGCCCTGGAGGAAGGAAAAGACGAGGATGCCGCTTCTTTCCTCGAACGAGCGGTGAATTGCGGTACCGACTTCCAGGAACCGGCCCTGCTGCTTGGACAGATTTACTATAAACACGGCGATTCAAGTCGGGCCAGGGAGATGTTTTCCAGGGTGATCCGATTCTATCCAGATGAGCGGAAAGCGCTCTATCACCTGGGATTGATAAATTACCAGGAAAACATCCTCGAGAAATCAGTTAAGTATTTCCGGCGCTATCTGGAGCTGGTCCCCGACGATTACCAGGTTCTCGACCTGATGGGGAAAATCTACCTCAAGCAGAAAAAAATCAGAAATGCCCGCGGAGTGTGGCAGAAGCTGGCTGAAATTTCACCGAGGAATGTGGAGGAGATTCTTTTGAAATCACGGGCGTATCTGTTTCTGGAAGAGCAGGAATCCGCACAAAGGGAACTGAGAATCGCGGAACGAGTCGACAACTATCACTGGGGAGTTCATTACTATCTTGGCCTGTATTTTCTGATTGTGAATGATCTCACTGAATCATTGAAGAGTTTTTTTCGGAGCTGGCAGCTGAACCAGCTCGAATTCACCAGGGAATCCAATTTCATCAGCCAGTATTTCAACAGGGAAAAACTGGAAATCCTGGTTTCTGCATTTGAAGACGATAATTCAGACATTTCACGGGACATTGCAGCTTTTTTCAGGACACTCTTCACCAGACACTGATCATTATCAATTCACCATTCACCATTCACTAATATTTACCGATAATATGATAGATGAAAGCTTTCCAGCTCATTCTCGTTGTCGCTATCGTATTTTCCGGTTGGTTTTCTCTTTATGCTGAAGAGATCCCCCAGAGTTCACCTGCTTATTCCCAGCTCAACTTAATTATTTCAGTGTCCGGAATCCGGGAAATGGATAAATATCTTGACCCGAAAATCCGCATGACAAAGGCTGAAATGGCAGGAGTCATCTCAGAGATACTGGTAGCAAATTCATACGTGGACCTGGAAGTGCCTGAGGCTAAACGCAAACCTCTTTTTTTTGGATTGCGCAAGGCTATCGGGGAAACCAAAGCTATCTGTGATTTTTTAAAACCTGAACTTCTGAAATATTATCAGATCAATGTATCTACTCTGAACGTGGAGTTCGACAGGTTGGCTGCCTACAGAACCACCAGGGACGACGAGGAGGAGGAGCGGCAGCTTGAAGATAAGCTTGAGGAACAGAAATCTGCAGCTCTCAAGCGGAAAAAAGAGATCCCAGGAAACGAGACAGGAAAAAAACCTGTCCAACTGACTGTCGAATCCAATACCGAGACTTACGGGCCAGAAGAAGTCGATTCCCTTCTGTCTGAAATCAAAGACCAGGAGAGCGAGACTCAAGACATGACAGACGAGGTGAAATCAATTCAGCCAGGTTCGATAGGCTTGAGCAATCCTGGACTTTCGAGCGCGATTGAACGGATAGCTTCACTTCAGGAGCAGATGGATAATACTCAGGAAACCATCAGCGGAAATACTGCCGAGACTGCGCTGAAGACAGATGAAATCATGACAGAGGAGACAAAAACTTCTGCTGGATTGGAGATTCAGCCTCAGCCGGTAAAACCTTTGGAAAATCAGAAAATCAGAAAACTGCCTGAGGGAATGATCAAAAAAGGAGATTATGGAGATTTCAGCGATTTTCTGAAACGGCTGGAACAGAATCTGGATAACATTGATAAAGAAATCAAAGAAAAAAAAGATGACTCCAAGCATTATGATGAACCGGGAAACGGAAAACCTGAGATTGGAAAATTGATCCCGAAACCTGGAATCGACTGCAGTGAAAACGAAACACCGAAAGCTGGAACCGAGATAGAGGCCCTGGAGAAAAGGCCTGCCGGTTTCGAGAATGGCTATACTTACAATCTGGGAGAATTCTTGAATGAAGTCGAGAAAAAGGCGGATTCCATTGATTTGCAGCTGTGCAGATACCGTAATTATGCTCCAGGCAGAGCACCCAGGCTGATTGATCTCAAATGCGCCGAGCTTCTTCAGAATGTCTGGTGCGTGGAAAGCAGGGCTGCTTTATACAAAAGTCATGATGGACTTGATGAATCCACTGATTCAGGAATCGATTTTCTGGGCTTGAATTATACTCCCTGGAAAAGAGCTGATTTGTATCTTTACGGAGAACTGCTTGAATTCGACAAAGGTTATTATGAAAGCAGCGATTCCCTTACTTTGGGAGGAAAGATCGCGCTCAACAATCACGAACTGCACCCGTTCAGATTCGCGCTGGGCGGGGAGGGCAGGCTGGCCGGAAACGATTCGGATGAACGGGGAAGGGCATATCTTGCAAGCAGCTATCATCCTCCGCGCTACCTGGGGCTGCAGTTCTTGCATAATCTGAACTATATATCGAGCAAAGGGAATTATTGCCTCTCTTCATTCGGGGTCGAGTCCAAGATTTTCAATCTCCCTGCTTATCTGATGCTCGAAACAGGGGACAAATTCCGATCGCACTCCAATTTCTTGAATTCAGGGCTCAGATTTTATACAAAAAAATTCGTGTCTGATCTTGTCTACGAACTGGACCGCGAAACCGACAAAGGAAAAGTCGGGCTAAACATTCTGTATAGATTCAGATAGTAAATCAGTTTTTTACCATTAACCTTTTTATTTATTCTGACGAAAAGATTATTAAAAATCCATGCAAGGAGTTTTTCAATGCACAAGTTTTACACATTGTTAGTGATAATCATGGTCATCTCGGGTTTGCTGGGTATTTTCATCGGTTGCAGTGAATCCAGTTCAGTCACCAGCTCGGTGGTGGACGGAATCGTCAATCTCCGGATGGAAGTCGTGACTGAAGCGCCATATGGCTATAGTACGGCTCCTCAGAAAACTTCCGCTTCCACACTGATCACTGATTCGATCGCGGACAAGAAGCTGGTGGGTTGCGCCATTATCATCTCCAAGGTCAATCTGATCACAAGCGGTGGAAAAGAAGTCCCGATTTTTACGGCTAAATACCGCGAAGACGGAGCAGTCCTGCTGCTCGACAACAATTCAGGATCGCTCTGCAATATGGTGGATTCGGCACCATCGAGAACTGTCACAGCCAGTAATTTCATCCTCAAAGCTGAAAATGTCAACTGGATCGCTGACGCGCCGGAAGGCAGTTACAAAAGGATGGAAATGAAGATCGAAGAGGTATGCGTCACATACAAGACAGACAGCGGAACCCTGATCAACTGGCATGAAAAAAATTTCAACAAACTTGTTGCCCTGGAATCCGGTAATCAGTTCACCCCTTTCTCAGTCGCAAGGAATGCCACAAAAGAAATGATCATGAAGTTTAATCTCTCAGGCAGGGTTGGAAAAGTCGTAGGTGAGTTCGAGCCGGATGTATATTTGGTTGGAGTGAATTGAAATGGCGATCGAACAGAAGGAAAATGATATCTTTCACAAGCTCGAACACGATGAGCTTTATCTGGAAGATTTCGACGCTTACCTGAACGATCCCGGGAAGCACCAGGATTTTTTCCGGATTTTACCCGGCAAAAATGAGATGATCAAACTGCTGGTGCTTGACTATCTCCTCAGATCTCCAAAGCCTGGACTGGAAAAGTTCCTTGTCGAATGGCTCAATCAAGAAAAAAACGATAAGGTGATCGCCAGACTGCTGATTGTAATCGGGGAACTCAGGCATGAAGAATTTCTGGAACAGCTGCTGCCATTTTTGAAGAGCAGTGACCGGAGAGTAAGGGCCAACGCTGTGGAAGGCATCGGGAAAATCGAGAGCGAGAAGATCAAAGAGCATTTGCTGCCGCTCCTGGAAGACGGCGACAACAGGGTGCGAGCCAACGCCGCGATGGCGCTCTGGGCTTATCCGAAAATGAGGGAGCAGGTCCGGGGGATCTTCATGAGCATGTTGTCCAATAAGGACAAGTGGATGCAGGCTTCCGCCCTATATGCATTTGGAGAGCTAGGCATCAATGATTTTCTGGATTATCTCTTCAACTATCTTATGAATGAGGATGAGGACATATGTCGCAACGCATTGATAGCTTTATTGGGGTTTGCAGAGAAAGCTTTGTCGGGAAGGGAGTGATCATGGCTACCAAACACTGGACTCGTGGTGACGAGGAACTGCTCAGGGAAAAATTCAAGACTCTTTCCAACAAGGAACTGGCTGAATTTTTTGGAGTATCCACGATTGCGATCCAGCGTAAACTCTCACGCATGGGATTGATCAGGCAGACCCAGAAAAAATGGACCGGCACTGAAGAAGATTATCTGCGCAAAAACTACGTGAAATTTAAAGATAAGGATATGGCCAGGCACTTCGATGTCAGCGAGATCGCCATCTGCCGCAAACTCAACCGTCTCGGACTTAAACGCAACGGCCGGAAAGAGGAGATCCGCAAGAAGACAATTCAGACCAGGGTCGTGAAGAAAGAATACAACATCACACAGGAGTACCGGGTCGGTGATACGGTTTATCATGGGATCTTCGGCGAGGAAGGAAAAGTTGTTTCCAAGGAGAGAACAGAAGGCGGACTTCATATAATCATCGTCGACTTTCAGGATAGAGGGCTGGTCAGACTGGTAGAATGCGCTCGACTGGATTGATTTTATAGTAAAATGAATCAAAAAAAGGCCCGTTGCCGGGCCTTTTTTGATTGGCAGAATGAATTTTTTACTTATCGATCGGCAGGATGTCCATGATCTCGTCCAGAATATGCCACCAGAAGAAGACATACCTCTGGTTGTTGCACTTGACGAGGGCGCAGGTGAAACCATTGGCCCCGCTGAGCGCAAATTTGACCTGGATCCTCTCAAGAGTGGACATTTCATTGTTAATTTTATTTCTGACTACCTGCATCACGCGCTGACCTTCAAGGGTGTTTTCGCTGACCACAATCTGATTTCCCGGATTGACATGCTGCCTGCGGATCTCTACGCAGAACTGGCAGGGAGGCTGGGGCGGCTGAGGCTGGGGCGGCTGAGGCTGGGGGGGGCCGATGGTGCTCTGGAGCTGGGCTGTGAGTTTGTCGATCAGGGCAAGTGTTCTCTCGAATTCTGCCCTGGATGCAGTGTAGCCGGTTCTGGCTGTCTGAAGTTCGGATTTTCCGGTGCGCATCGCTGCATAGGCTTCGGAGAAGGCAGTACCTGATTTGGAAAGACTCTGC
>JAQTZZ010000021.1:44240-64451 GCA_028687545.1 Candidatus Wallbacteria bacterium | reverse complement strand
CCCAACGCATGCGACACAAGGAAGACCATCGGTAAGCCGTGTGCGGGAAATCCGCACGCACGGTTTGAAAGGGGGGGCTGGGAACGGAGCGGAATAATCCGTCACCGCACCAGCGTTCTACCAATGAGTAAAACGGAGAAACTTTTGAAACGGTTTTTATCGATGCCGAAAGATTTCACTTTTCAGGAATTGTCCAGACTTCTTAAAGCATTCGGGTATACGGAGGTTGCGACAGGAAAGACAGCCGGATCAAGGGTGGCGTTTGTCAACAGCAGGACCGGGCACATCATCAGGATTCACAAGCCGCACCCTCATAAGGAACTTAAGCAATATCAGCTTGATTTTATTATAGATGCGCTCAAGCAGATGGAGGTGATCAAATGATGAAAGACGTTCTCACTTATGACGGCTATATCGGTTCCGTGCATTTTTCCACAGACGACAGAATTTTTTACGGAAAACTCGAGGGCATCGAAGACCTGATCACATTTGAAGGTGAAACCGTGGAACAATTGGTGAGGGCATTCCAGGATGCTGTTGACGATTATCTCGTTCTCTGCAAGCAGACCGGAAAAGATCCGCAGAAACCCTGCAAGGGCAGCCTGAACATCCGCATCAAACCCGAAACCCACCGCAAGGCGGCTGAAAAAGCGGCAATCCTCGGAATTTCTCTCAATCAGCTGATCCAGAAAGCCCTGGACAGGGAATTGAGAAAGTGATTCATGGAAATCTTGAGGTGCCATTTTGGCACCTTAAAAATGATTACCGGAAATTGTATGTTTCGATTGAAAGACAACGAGATCGGACACTTGAGGTCACAATTTGTGACCTCAAGTTGGGGCGAACAAGGTCAAAGCCTTATGTGTTCACGGAATTGGGGTGGCAATGTTATCCTCGATTCTGAACAGCGAACGCGCTATTGCCGTGAATATCCAGATAATGCGTACGTTTGTAAGGCTGCGGGAAATCCTGAACTCGAACAGGGAATTACGGCAGAAGATCGAGGAGCTGGAAGCGAAGTATGATCAGCAGTTCAAGGCCATTTTCGACGTGATCAAGCAGATTCTCAATTCCACATTGGCTGGTTGTACCTTGAAGGTTGTGTAGAAGATGGGCGATTTCACTATAAGCAGGCGATAGACTGGTTGTTAAAATCAGCAAATCAGGGGTATGCCTCTGCTCAATGTTGTCTGAGTAGCGTTTATGCCGATGGCCGCCCGGGCATTCCTCGAGACTATGTGAAAGCTTACTTCTGGATTAGTTTGGCAAATGCTTCAGGAGATACAGGAGTAACATGGAATCTTTATGATGTTGCCAGAATGATGACTCCAGCTCAAATTACGGAAGCACGAAAAATGGCGGTTGAGTGGAAAGAGAAGCATCCAGGAAAGTAAGCAAAAACATGACGCATGATATGCGCTTGTCTGATGTGAAAAATCATTAGAAAGGAGCTGCTTTGAAAAGGGCCGGCTATAGTGTAGAATACAGTCATCAATTTAACGGTGGAGGCGGCACTATGAAACATAGTCCAGGTAAATTTTATTTGCAAGCTTATTTCCTGTTTATACTTGCCTGCACGACTGTTTTTGCTGCGGATAACAATCCAGCTGGGAATTCGCCCCAGCAGATTAAGCATCAGCAGATTATCTCTGAAACGAAAATGATCCTGACCACAGCACTCTGCAATCCTGCCTTTCAGCAGATGGATATGCAGGCCGTGAAACCAATGCTGACGAGAACGATGAGCTGGTTTGAGCAGATCAGGGAAATTTATCTGGTGAACAACGAATTCAAGGGAATCGCTCTCAGCTACATGACAAGTGAAAATACGATTCTGGTAAATGAGGATATTGGGAGACTGAATGAAGCAAATTCGGTTTATCTCAATGTCATGAAATATGCGGAAACAGACTACTATATTTCTGAAGAAAGGGGCAGTCAGGACGATCCTCACGTATACATTGGAACCCAGATCAGGAATAAGCTTTATCAACTTGTCGGAGTGATGGTCCTCAAGGTGGACCTGAAGGAAATTCCCGTAAAACCAGCCAAGATCGTCACAACTTGCGATATCAAGCTTGCAGCCAAATCACTGCTCAAGGATGATTCGTTTTCAGACCTGGCCCTGAAAGCTGACGGGGAAATGATTTATCTCGCATCCAACCAGGGAGTCCAGGTGCTGCATGGAGAAAAAATGAGCCGTGTCTATTCCTCTTCTGACGGTCTTTCCAGTGAAGCTGTGACTTTTGTGGAAGAGTCGGGAGACAATATTTTTGGCGGGACTTTTTCCCTGGCAGGCAGGAGCTGCCTGTTCCGCATAAACAGTAGCGGAGAATTGAAAACCTGGCTGGAAAAGGATGGTGCACCACGCAATGTGATGCGGGCATTGCCTTTGTCCTCTGATCTGCTGCTCTGCGCAACATTCCAGGACGGCCTGTTTCTCTTCGATCTGTTAAAAAACAAGACTACTCCGGTTCTCAAGGAAAAATTCTCCGGGAAAATGCTTGTGGATATTCTCATGATGCAGAGCAAATTTTTTCTGGCAAGCAGGTATGATGGCCTGTACGAAATCACAGGGGATGATCTGACTAAGATCTTTTCCACCGAAGCAGGTCCGGATAAAATCGATAAATCATTACTGGTCCAAACTCTGGATGAACATTCCAGTAAAATCCAGAGCAATCAGACAACCTGTATGTCAGCAGCTGGAAACGATCTCTGGATCGGCACCAGAGGTGGAGCCAGCCTGATGAACGGGAACAACTGGGTTAACTACTGGGAACAGCTTCCGGAATACCTGGTCACCGCTATCTGCCCGGACGGGGATTACATCTGGTTCGGTACGCCAAGCGGGCTTTCAATTTTCAATAAGGTCAAGAATAAATGGTGGTCATTTGGCATGAGGAACGGACTTCCCTGCAACCGGATCAGCAGGATCAAGTCAACCAGAGACAGCATCCTGGTCGTTACGGAACAAGGGGCTGTCAGGATCGAAAAAAAGACCCTGTATTCTCAACTGTAGTTGATTTGATTCACTCTTTCAGTTGACGTCACCAATTAATTCTGGAGGAAATTTAAATGAAATTACTCAGATCATTTTTCTGGGCCTTGATGTTTTTTTATGCAGCCAGGCTGGCATGGGCAGACGGTAATTCCAATGCCCTGGAGGAAAAATTGATTGCTCAAAATCTGGTCAATGTGCAGGAATTAGCACCTGAAATCAGGGTGGACCTGAAGTATTCCACAACCGACAATTTTCTGCATGAGGATGTATACGGAGAATTGAAAACCGCATATCTCCAGCAGATCCCTGCGATGAGACTCGCGCTTGCGCAGGGATATCTCAGCAAAACCCTGCCCGGGTATTCGCTGCTTGTTTACGATGCTGCCAGGCCCCGTGCGGTACAGAGAAAAATGTGGGCTCTGGTGGTGGGCACCAGCCTGGAAGTCTATGTGGCGAATCCGGAATCAGGTTCGATCCATAACTTCGGTGCAGCAGTTGACCTGACTATTGCTGATAAACTGGGGCGTCCGATCGACATGGGAACCCCCTTTGATTATTTCGGCGACCTGGCTCAGCCGGTCCTGGAAGAGAAATTACTCACTGAAGGAAAACTCACTTCCAAGCAGGTGGAGAACAGGAAGCTTTTAAGAAGGATAATGCGGGCTTCAGGCTTCCAGGAAATCACTGAAGAATGGTGGCACTTTGAAGCAGCCATGCCTATCCCGGCACGGAAACTCTATCTGATCATCGAATAGAACTTCCAAGCATCTGTAAGAGGAAGCTGAATGTATCGGCATCCACTGCAGCTTCATTTTTAACAGACTGGCCTCTTACATGGCCCGCCTTGGTGTCGTAGCGCAGAATCACCGGTTTCCCGGAACCTGTGCATTCCTGGAGCAGAGCAGTCATTTTCCGGGCATGGCAGGGATCAACCCTGGTATCCATGTCGCCTGTGATGAACATTACAGGCGGGTACCTGCGGCCTTTTTTGAGATTATGGTATGGGGAATATTTCAGAATATACTTGAACTGCGCCAGGTTGTCGGAAGAGCCGTATTCAGTGATCCAGTAACTTCCGCTTAGAAATTTGTGATAGCGGATCATGTCCAGCAGGGGATAAGTGCAGACCACTGCGCCGAACAGTTCCGGCCTCTGGGTGAGCGCTGCCCCTACCAGCAGTCCTCCATTACTGCCCCCATAAATGGCTAGTTTCCCCGGATTAGTGTATTTATTGTTGATCAGCCATTCGGCAGCACTGTGGAAGTCGTCGAACACGTTCTGTTTTTTCTCCAGCATGCCTGCCCGATGCCAGTCCTCGCCGAATTCGCCTCCTCCACGCAGGTTAGCTACGGCGTAGATCCCCCCAAGTTCTGTCCAGAAAACCGCGTGTGGGCTGAAAAACGGGCTGAGGCTATGGTTGAATCCTCCGTATCCATAAAGGAGCACAGGATTTTTCCCGTTGAGTTTGAGGCCTTTTTTATGAACCAGATACATCGGGATTTCAGTTCCATCCTGTGAAGGATAGAAAACCTGCCTGACTTCAATGTTCTTGCGGTCGATTTTCAGACTGGGGCTGGCCCAGATTTCCGGAGCACTGAACTTGAAGTCACAGCGGTAGATCGTATAAGGCGAAGTGAAAGAGGAAAAACCGAAAAACAGCTCTTTTTTCTCTTTGACAGCCCTGAAATTGAAAACTGTTCCGATCCCCGGCAGTTCCAGGTCTTTCCTGTAGCTGCCATTGAGATCGAAAACGCAGAGCCTGGATGAAACATTCTGCTGGTAACCGGCAATCATCAGATTTCCCGCGATCTCGACTCCATTCAGGGTATTTTCCGATTCAGGGATCAGCTCTTTCCAGTGTTTGCGGCCGGGCTTTGCCGGATCAATCACCAGCAGCCTGTTTCTGGGGGCTTTCCAGTTCGTCAGAACATAAAGGAGCCCATTCTGCAGATCAGGCTGAAAACCGGCTTCAATCCCTTTGATTATAGGAACAACAGGGCTTTCAAGGTCCATCTTTTTCAGGAAGACTTCGCTTTTCGTGCCTGAAGATCCATGAAATGCGGCGATCAGCAGATAATCGCTTTTTTCGGGATTCCAGCAGCCGATTATCCACTGGCTGTTATAGCCTTGGCCAAAGATTTTCACGTCCCTGGAGTGGTCCTGGCCGAAAACATGAAAAAAAATGCCTTTCTTATTTTTTGAGGAATAATAAATCCCTTTATTGCCCCGGGATAATGCGAAACCGTGGTAGTTGTCTACCGGCATGGGCTTGAGGATTTCCCTCCCTGCTTTCAGGTCGTAAAAGTGCAGGGCTGATTCATCGGCCCCGCCGGTTCTTTTGTCATGGATCAGTATCTTTCCATCAGGGCTCAGCCTGAAAAAACCAACCGAGACAGATCCGTCCCTGCTCATGCCGTTGGGATCGATCAGCAGTTCTTCCGTTCCCTGCAACCCAAGGCGTCTGAAAATCATGGAGAGATTCTTGCCCTTCTGGCGCTTCATATAATAATAATAGCCGTTTTTATAGTGCGGAATATCAGTGGATTCGAAGTTCCTCAGCGACAGGAATTTCCGCTTCATTGCCTTGTGATCCGGGTGTGAGTCCAGCAGTTTTCTAGCGTATTCAGTCTGCCGATCGAGCCATTCCCTGGTATCAGGGCTCTGCTGGTCTTCCAGCCAGCGGTACGGGTCGATCAGTGCTTTTCCGTGCAGCAAATCTCTGACATTGATTTTTCTGGAAACCGGGACATTGGATTTCTTGTCTGCCATCTCATCTCCGATCACATGTTGATCTGTTGAATTGTTTTTTCACATGATATAAAAAAAACTAGAAACCGGCAAATCTCTATCTTGATTGTATTTGGCCTGATTCGCGAGTAATATGGATGAATGTCACGGAAATTCCGATTACTGACAATTCTGATCTTTTTTTTAGTACTGCTGTTTTACATTTTTTCAGGAAAGAAAAAAGTTGAAAAGTTCGATGCCGGAACCCTGGCTGGTGAAGTAGTTATTTTCAGGGGAGAGATTGTCAACCCGGATCAGGTAATTGAAAACGGAGCCGTTGTAGTCAATGGCAGAAAAATAGCCTGGGCAGGGCGGATGGAAAACCTGAATCCGGGCGGCCGGCAGGTTCTGGATACCGGTGCCTGCATCTACCCTGGTTTCATTGACAGCCATAACCACCTGATGTACAACTTCCTCCCCCGCTGGAAACCGGGAAAGATCTTCAAGAATCGTTATGATTGGCAGGATGAGAAGGACTACAGAAATTCCTCGAAAAAACGGGCTGCAATCATCAAGGGCCATAAATTCGATCTGATGATCTCGAAATATGGTGAAATCAAGGAAATGATTTCAGGAGCCACCATGGTCCAGGGCACGATCATGCAGAAGGGCGTGCAGACCCTGGTCCGGAATCTGGAGTCATATAATCTCTGCAAGCAGGATTCCATAGGGACTTCCATTTTTCCCCTCGAACCGCGCGAAAAAAAACGCCTGCCGAAGATTATTGCCAATCTTGAAAGCGGCAGGGAAACCTGCCATCTGGTGCATGCCGGTGAAGGGGTGGACGATTCATCGCGCCAGGAATTGTATGACCTGCGTGACGCTGGTCTTCTGCGAAAGGAACTTGTGATTATCCACGGCACAGCCTTTGGCCCCGCTGAATTCAAGTTAATGGCAGATGCCGGGGTGAATCTGGTCTGGTCACCCAGAAGTAATCTTGAACTATACAACACTGCCACTCGTGCGGACCAGGCAGACAAGGCAGGTATTACCCTGGCCCTTGCGCCGGACTGGAGCGTGACAGGCAGTGACAATATCCTCGAAGAACTGCATTGCGCTGCCAAGGTCAATACCGAGCTGTTCCAGAACTATTTCAAGCCCAGAGACCTGTTCCGCATGATCACGATCAATCCGGCCAGGATGTTCGGTTTCGGGGAATACCTCGGCAGTCTGGAAGCGGGAAAAGAAGCGGACCTGGCAATCATCAGATCAATCCAGAAAGACCCTTACCAGAACCTTTTGTCTGCAGAAATCACTGATGTTTTACTGGTCGTCATCCACGGTGAACCGTATTATGGACTGAGCGAGTGGATGGAAAAACTTGGAAAAACCGCTGACTATGAGACGCTTGAAGTTAGAAACAATACCCGGGCTATGGACATAACCGAGAAGATCGATGTACCGGAAGCCGGCATGAAGCTGATTGAGCTGAACACGAACCTGAAATCGGTGATCCCTGACCTGAATCCTTTAGCCGAAGGTGTGCTTTTACCGCTGTCCCAGACTTTGGCAATCTCAACGATCGAGGCTCTGGATACTGTTTCAGTGATTCTAGACACAGAGGAAGCGGACGCTCTTTCTGACGAGTAATTCCCGAAAAAATATTTTGACAATCATTTCAGATTCGCTATACTTTTCTACGTTGAGCCTCTTATCTTAAGATTTAAGGCTCAGGGTGCTGATAAATTCTGCCAGCGCCCAGCTAAAAGACTATTTTCCCGGAGGTAATAATGCCCAAAAACTTTGTCTTCACTTCAGAGTCTGTGACAGAAGGACATCCGGACAAGATGGCGGATCAGATTTCAGACGCCATTCTGGACTCCATCATGGAAAAAGATCCGATGGGACGCGTGGCGTGTGAAACTCTGGTGACAACAGGTATGGCTGTAATCGCCGGGGAAATCACGACCAGCTGCTATGTGGAAATTCCCAAACTTGTAAGGGGCGTTGTGGAGGAAATCGGTTACACAAACGCAGATTACGGATTTGACCATAAGACCTGTGCTGTGATCGTCTGCCTTGGAGAACAGTCTCCGGATATTGCGCAGGGAGTGAATGCCTCGCTGGAAGCCCGCGAAGGCCAGAAAAAAGACAACTTTGAAGCCATCGGAGCCGGCGACCAGGGGATGATGTTCGGATACGCCTGCAAGGATACTCCGGATTTCATGCCTGCCCCGATATATTATGCACATAAGCTTACCAAGAGGCTGGCTGAAGTCAGGAAAAAGGGAATCCTGCAGTTTCTAAGACCAGACGGCAAAGCCCAGATCACTCTTGAATATAAAGACGACAAGCCTTACAAAGCTACCAATGTGGTAATCGCCGCCCAGCATCATCCCGATGTGGAAGACTCTGACCTGCGTGAAGCGATCATCGAAGAAGTCATCAAGAAGGTGATTCCTCATGAGTTTCTTAAGAAAGATACGGTTTATCATGTGAACCGAACCGGCAGGTTCGTGATCGGCGGACCGCACGGCGATTCCGGTCTTACAGGCAGGAAGATCATTGTAGACACATACGGCGGCTGGGCCAGGCATGGCGGCGGAGCTTTTTCAGGCAAGGATCCGACCAAAGTCGACCGCTCAGCGGCTTATGCAGCCCGTTATGTGGCCAAGAACATTGTGGCATCCGGCATTGCAGAAAAATGCGAGATTGAGCTGGCTTATGTGATCGGCGTGGCACATCCGCTCTCGATCCATGTCGAAACCTTTGGCACTGGTAAAATCGCAGATGATAAAATTGTAGAACTGATTCGCAAGCATTTCGACCTCAGACCGGCGGCGATTATCAATTACCTCAATCTGCGCAGGCCGATCTACAAGCAGATCGCTGCATACGGACATTTCGGCAGGAAGGAACTGGACCTGACCTGGGAGCATACGGATATGGTGGATGTTCTCAGAGAAGACGCAGGGATTAAAAAATAAAAATCGTATCCGTTTTCTGCCAAAACCGGCTGGTGCTGCCGCAGGTGACTGTGGCGGACGGATTCTGGCTCAGATTCAAAGGTTTGATGGGAAGATCCGGACTTGATCAGGGCGAAGGGCTCTTATTGTCACCGTGCAATATGGTACACATGTTCTTCATGCAGTTTCCACTTGATCTTATTTTTTTAAATCAAGACATGGAGATTCTGGAGACCGTGGAATCCCTGAAACCCTGGCGATTATCCCGGTTAGTGAAAAAATCCTGCCAGGTCCTGGAATGCCCTGTGGGAACTATTTCCAGGAACGGCATTTCCAGAGGGGAAAAACTTGAACTCAGAGAAATGCGATAATCCCGGGAAACCTGGTGCATTTGCAAAAGCGACCTGTAGGGAGTATCATTTTTAAACTATGATACTAAAAGAAAAAGTTCTGTGGTTTGTTTCTTTGCCCAGGATTTTAAGTAGAAATTTTCTTCTCTGGCTGCTGCTTGATCCAAGTCAGCACCAGGATGTCAGGGACAGACGGGAAAGCGTTGCAGATCGTATCAGCTCCGGATTCGATGTGATCTTTTCAGCACTTATTGTAGCCTTCGCCATCAGAGCTACTGTGGTTCAGGCCTATTACATCCCCTCGGCTTCAATGAGAAACACCTTTATGGAATCCGACAAACTGCTGGCTAACAAGGCCGCTTTCTGGTTTCATCCCATCAAAAGAGGGGACATTCTCATTTTCAAGTATCCCCTGGACAACCGTGATTTCATCAAGCGCTGCATCGGCCTGCCAGGAGACAAGATACAAATCTTGAACCATCGCTTGTACCTCAATGGTAAGCCGATGGAAGAACCCTATCTGCGTGAAGAAATGGACAGGGATTTTCCTGAGTTGCTGCAGGTACCTGAAGGCAAGCTCTTCATGATGGGAGACAACCGCAACAACAGCGATGACAGCCGCTTCTGGGGATTTCTGCCGATAGGTAATGTTAAGGGAAAGGCATTGCTGATTTACTGGCCCTTGAAGCGCATCCGCATGGTCAAGCACTTCTCTTTGGAGGGATAATGAGCTGCAATTGGCTGAATGATGATACCGTTAAGCTGGAACTGTCGTCTACCAAGAAAGACGAGATTCTGAAGGAATTGATCGCATTAACAGTTAAATCCGGTGAGATCACCAATCAGGAAGAATTCACCAGGGCGATTTTCGACAGGGAAGCCAAGATTACCACAGGGATCGGCTCCGGCATTGCCATTCCGCATGCCAGATCCAATGCTGTGGATGAATTTGTGATGGCTTTCGCCCGCTCCAGAAAAGGCCTGGATTTCAAGTCTCTTGACGACAGACCTGTCCATCTCTTCTTCATACTCGGCGCTCCGCTCGAACACGATGAAGAATATCTCGAAACCATGGCCAAGCTGTCAAAATTGCTGAAAGAAGCAAACTTCAGAAAGAAGATCCTGGACGCTAAGACTAAGGAAGAGATCATCAGGATTATCAGTGGTGACAAGGAATGACGGTTAAACTGCCTTTCAAGGTCAATGAAGTGATAGTGCATCCCGTCCACGGGATTGTGCTTGTCAAGGAAATCAAGGAACAGGAAATACTCGGTGAGCGGAAAAAATACTATGTGCTGAAGCCTCTTTTCGAACGCCTGTCTGAAGTGATGATCCCGGTCGACAGGATTCAGATTCTGGGAGTGAGAAAAGCCATCAATTCTGAAGAGATCATCAAAATTTTCCAGACAATCCAGGAATCTCCTCAGGATTTCGGCACTGTGATGACCAACTGGGGTGCCCAGTATCAGAAAAACCTAAAGATGGTGCAGAGCGGCGATATCATTTCAGTCTGCAGAATTCTTAAGTATCTGGCCGAACGACGCAAAAAACGTCACCTTTCCAAGACTGATGATGATTTGTATGACAAGGCATTGAATTTAGTTGTTTCAGAGATTTCTCATGTACTCAACCTGGACAGCATTGAGATCAGGATCATGCTCGAGTTCGTGCTGGACAGTGAACCCACAGCCTGATGCTTTCCGGAGAGATCTTTTCACTGGACGGCCTTCTTTCGCAGAAATTACCCGGATTTGAATATCGTGAACAGCAGCAGACAATGGCGGCAGCAGTTGAAGAAGCCATCTGCAATCAGAAACTGCTGCTTGTCGAAGCCGGTCCCGGCACAGGTAAAAGCCTTGCCTATCTGTTCCCCGCCCTCTGCTCTGGCAGGTTACCGGTGATAGTCTCCACCCATACCATCAATCTTCAGAATCAGCTGCTTAAAAAAGACATTCCGCAGATCGAAGCCATACTTCAGCGCAGGATCAAGGCTTTGCTCCTTAAAGGCAGGAACAACTATGTCTGCAGGAAGAAAGTCGAAGAGATCGGGAAGAATGGGCTGGAAGTCACTCTTTTTAATCAGAAAGAAGTGAAGAAAAGCCTGGCACTTTATGAACGGATCGTCGCACTGGGTGCGGGAGACAAGGAAGAAATCCCTTTCCCTGTACCTGCGGTTCTCTGGCAGGAATTGTCTTCAGACACTGAAACCTGCCTGAGGGGTAAGTGCCCTTTCATTAAAAGCTGCCACTTTCATAATGTCAGGAAAAAAATTTCTGAATCTGAGCTGATTGTTACCAATCATGCCCTTTTTTTCAACGAATTACTGAATCGGATTTCCGGCGTAGAAGAATGCTATCCTTTGCTGATCTTTGATGAAGCGCACCATCTGATCAGAGTGGCTACTGACTATTACACAGTCAGGTTGAATCAGAAGAGATTCCAGAAAATCCTCGGGCATCTCCATAAACAGGTGACCCTGGGAAAGTCCGCTCCTACGACTCCTAAACATTTCAGCCTCAGTACCATGATCAGGGAGACAGAAAAGAAAGCACAGGAGTATTTCTCGCTGCTGCAGATAAACCGCGACAGGAGGACTGAAGTTACTCTTGATTCGCTCAGGCCTGACAGGCTGGACGATCTTTTCAACTCTCTTGTGATCATCAGGGAAAAGGCTCTCAATCTAATCCGCGATGGAGCATTGAGACTGGAAAATCCTGAATTCATGGATTTTTTTGGCAACTTTATCGACTCTGTAGGGATTTTTCTCAATTTTGATGCTGAAGAGCATGTTTTTTATCTGGAGAAGAATGAGAACTCACTGCAGCTCAATGCTACAAGAAGTTCAGTGGCCGAGCTTCTTTTCAGCGAGTTGTTTTCAGGTGAGCGTGCTTGCGTTTTGACAAGTGCCACTCTTGGAGTGGAGGGTGATTTCAGCTATCTGAAGAAAAACCTGGGTATTCCGGACGCTACCGGACTTGGCCTTGATTCGCCGTTTGATTTTGAGTCCCAGGCGCTCCTTTATGCCTCAAAATCGTTACCTGATGTGGAAAGCGCAGATTTTCTGCCTGAAGCGGGCCTGGCACTCGAAGAACTGCTGGAATCCAGCCAGGGACGGGCATTTCTTCTCTTTACATCATACTCCATGCTGGATAGATTCTGGGAACATCTTGCGGATTCACTGAAGATCAAAGGATTTTCACCAATGCGTCAGGGTGAACTTTCCCGGTCGCTGGTGCTGGATGAATTCAAGCGGCTCGAAAAACCGGTGCTTTTCGCCACCGACAGTTTCTGGGAAGGTGTGGACGTTCCAGGCGATGATCTTTCACTGGTGGTAGTGATGAGATTACCTTTTGCGGTTCCTGATGATCCGCTCCAGAAGCGGAGAAATGAGATCGTGTCTGCTGCCGGAGAAAACCCGTTCAAGGTGTTATCCCTGCCTGAAGCCATCCTCAAGCTGAGGCAGGGATTCGGCAGACTGATCCGTACTGCGACCGACCGGGGAGTGCTGGCGATCATGGACAACAGATTCCAGAAAAAATCCTACGGCAGGATCATCCGTGATTCGCTGCCCAAGATGAGAATCACGGATTCGCTGGCCACTGTCAGGGAGTTTTTTAATGGGCTCTAAAAAGAAGCTGCGTGTCTTACTGGCCGGATATTATGGATTCGACAACTTCGGGGACGAGGCTCTGCTGGAAACAACCAGAGTCCTGCTTGAAAAATCCGGTCTGGAGTATGGCCTGGAACCGGACATTTCCGTACTGGACAATCAATCCCGCGAAGGGTTGCAAAGCGTGCCCAGATTCAATTTTTTCAAAGTTCTGAAGGCGATTCGAAAATCACGGCTGATTGTTTTTGGGGGAGGCGGTATTTTTCAGAATCAGACCAGCAATCGCTCCCTTTTTTACTATCTCGCTCTGGTCTGGCTGGCCAGACTGCTGAGGAAAAGAGTAATACTGCTGGGAGTCGGATTGGTACCGATCACAGGTTTTTTCCAGAAGATTGCTGCCTTGATTACTCTTTACGGGCTCCCGATTACAGTGAGAGACAGAGAAAGTAAAAACTTTCTTAATTCCTTCAGGATTCAAGCCACACTCTCGTCCGATCTTCTGTTCAATTCTTCTGCAACCGGACTGGAACTTGCCGGCACAAGTGCGGCAAAGGTTTTTCTGAATGTCAGATCCTTCAGTTCAGATGCAGATGACTTGGGATTTTCCGCTGTCGTCAGATATCTTTCCGGGAAAAATGTCGCAGTTACAGCACTGTCCCTTGCTCCTGAAGATACAGTAACCCTGAAAAAAAAATTCCGGCATCACAACATTGTCACTGATTTTGTGGTTTTGAATAAAAGTCCCTATGAATTTCACCCGCATTGCAGACAGGGAGGGATCGTGCTTGGAATGAGGCTTCACAGCCTGATTGTTGCAACACTGTATAGGATCCCTTTCATCGGGATCAGCCTGGACCCGAAGATCAGAGCATTTGCAGCTGAGGCTGATTTTCCTGTGTACACGCTCTCAAATCCGGAACTGATTCCTGCCCTGGAAAAAATGCTTGAGACTCCAGAGGAATACTCAAAAAAGATAGATTCAGCTCTTGAACGATTCAGAAAAAGGGCGATTCAGAATGAAAATCTAATAAAAAGGATTTTTCGAGAGCTGAAGGAACAATAATAAAAATGGTTCGGGGTCCGAGGTGCGGGGTACGGGTCGGATTTCTGACTTCTCTCCGAGCCTCGAATCCCGAACCCTGAACCTCGTACCTGTTCAAGTCTTTATGACTTTACCGCAGACTTTCTTTCCAGCAGCTTTTCCACGATAAACGAAGCTACATCGTCCGCAAATGACCCTGGTCCGAATCCTGCGTCGAATCCCAGTTCCAGCGCCAGTTTGTGATCGATTCTCGGCCCGCCGATGATCAGGAGCATTTGTTCCCTGATGTCTTCAGCTTCGGCGATTTCTATGAACTGGGTGAGATTTTTAATGTGGGCATCTTTCTGAGTGACGACCTGGGAAACCAGAATCGCATCTGCGTTTTTCTCTCTGGCTCTGCTGATCAGTTCCTCGTTGGGAACCTGAGAACCGAAATTGTAGGCGTCGATCTCAGAATATCGCTCAAGGCCATAGTGACCTGCGTAACCCTTCATGTTCATGATGGCGTCGATACCGACAGTGTGCGCGTCGTCTCCAGTGCAGGCACCGACTACCACGAGCTTCCGATTGAAATGGCTCTTGATGAAATCATTGATTTCATACATCCCCATCTTCCTGGTTTCGATCTCCACTACTTTGATGTTCTGGTAGTCGACGTCAATCGTAGTCTTGCCGTATGCCACAAAGTAAGTGAAATTATTTCCCAGATCCGACTGGCAGACAATGCTGGCTTCAGAAAATCCCATTTTTTTCAAAAGAGTCAGAGCTGCTTCCTTGGCTTTGGCTCCTTCAGGTACAGGCAGTGTGAAGGAAAGCTGCATGGCGCCGTCGTTCAGGGTGTCGCCGTAAGGTCTGACGCTTTTCAGATCTACCGGAATTCGCATTAAGCCTCCCAATGGCTTTTGAAAAATACCAGCCTGCGTCGTTTCACTCGCCTTGCGCAGCTCACCGTACGATTAAGTACGGCTCGCTTTGCGCAGACTCGTGAGGCCTAGCATTCTGGCATTTTTGAAAAGCCAGTTTGCACTAATATCACAATTAGAACCTCACCTTCAGCTCTTCTTCAAACACCTTGTAAAAGGGGTTGAAATAGGTTCCGCTTTTTTCAAAGACCCCGTCGCTGCCTTTACCGCCTGCCGGGCTTCGCTTGATATCAGCGAACAGGCCTCGTTCAATGGCTGTGAACAGTCCGATCTCATTGATCAGTTTCAGAAAGTCATGTGTTTCATCCAGAACCTGCCTGGCCCTGCCCACGATCCGTCCGTCAGGTCTGTAGCTCACTTCTTCTCCGAGATGGCGGCAGTTTTCCATGATGTATTTGGCGTTTTTAATTGCCAGGAAGCGGTCCTGCATGAAAGGAGTATGCATGGCCTCAGTCAACATCCCGAGAAGCTGGATTCCCTGGTTGGTCATGATGGCTGCCAGATTGAACATGGCATTCATCAGATAACCTTTGAAGATGTCTCCGCTCATGAACTTCGTGGGTGGCATGTATTTGAGAGGATGATTCGGAAAAATTTCCCGGATCAGGAGAGCCTGGGAAAGTTCCAGCAGGAAGCCGTCCTCCACATCCGGATTCATCTCAAAAGCGTGGCCGAGGCCGAGCAGTTCCTCTTTCATGCCGGATCTGAAAGCAAACTGTTCATTGATGAAATCTGAGGCGAGTACTGTAAATGCTTTTTCGATCGCATCTGAGGTCGTCAGATAATTATCTTCCCCTGTATTGATGATAATGCCTGACAAGGCATTGATCATCCTGGAAAAATGCTGGTCCACAAAGGTACGGCGCGGGTTGATATCGCGGAACAGGATGCCATACATGGAATCATTGAGCATCATGTCCAGCCGTTCCAGCGCTCCCATGGCGGCGATCTCCGGCATGCAGAGCCCGGAGCAGTAATTGACCTGCCTGATATATTTTTTGATCTTTTTACCGGTTTCGTCAAGCGCTTTGCGCATGATGCGGAAATTTTCCTGGGTGGCGTATGTCCCGCCGAATCCCATAGTGGTAGCGCCATAAGGCACGTAATCGAGCAGGCTCTGGCCTGTGGTACGGATCACTGCAATGATATCGGCTCCCTGCTGAGCGGCTGCAGTAGCCTGAACCACGTCTTCGTAAATATTTCCGGTTGCCACGATCACATAGAGCCAGGGTTTCTTGAGTTCAGGCAGTGACTTGAGACGTTTTTCCCTGAAACTCCTGTTCTCCAGGATGGTATGACGAGTGGTGTTTGCGATCTTCCGGGCCTCTGCGAGGATTTCGTCTAATGGCAGCATCGGTTCAATGTTCAGATCGATTTTGCCGAGCGCGACCTGTCTGGCCAGCTCCTCTGGAGGCACGTTGTAACGCAGGAGGCCGTTCACAAAGAAGGTGCTGACCCCTTCGGGAATTTTTTTTGACAGATGTTTCACAATCAGATTGGGAAAAGGCACACCTTCCTGATCAACTCCATCCAGTCCCAGAAGGCGGAGTGTAGCCCGTTCCACTGTAACAGTGGTGTGTTTATCGATGAACTGCTGTACCTGCCCGGTGACGCTGCGGGCCAGTTCGCGGCATTCGTTGACTTTTTGCAGATCAAGGAAAAGCTTAGACATCCCCGGGCTCCCGAATTTATCCCAAATTTCGCCTTATTTTATCCAAAGTGGCTGTAAAATGCAAATTCTGGAGAAGCTATAGCTTCAGGCCCGGTTTGAATAAATCGGCTGATTTCCTGTGCAATGGGAGGATTTCGTGATAAAATGGACCCATGCCGGCTTTCAATCTACCTACCGTCAAATTCAAGTCAGTTCGTGACCTGCTGGAGCGCTGTGAATTCAACTTTACCAAACCCCAGTACACTGTTTTCCAGGCCAAGTACGAAAAAATCACTGCCACGCTTTATGAATCCGGCAAATTCCTGATTCAGGGTAAGGAACATGAACTGATCCTGAAAATGCTGTTTGAACAGGAAATCCTTATGCCGCCTGAAGCTCCTGCTGACTGCTGGATGGGCATTGACGAAGCTGGCAAGGGCGATCTGTTCGGACCCCTGGTGATAGCAGGGGTAACGCTTGATAAAAAGAACCTGTCCAGGTTTTTCGCCGAAGGAGTCAGGGACAGCAAGGAACTGTCGCCTCCAGTGATCCGTGAACTGGCCATATTCGTGCGCAAAAACGCTCCGCATGATGTGGTGGCGATCGGTCCGGAAAAATATAATGAACTTTACGAGAAATTCCAGAACCTCAACCGTCTGCTGGCCTGGGGACATTCCAAGGTCTGCGAGAATCTGCTCTCTAAATCAGAAGCTACTGCGGCGATCTTTGACCAGTTCGCTGGAGAACACGTCCTGGAAAATGCCCTCAAAAACAAAAAGGGTGATCTCAGAATCATTCAGCGCACCAAGGGGGAAGAGGACATGGCAGTTGCTGCCGCCTCAATTCTGGCCAGAGATGAATTCGTACGCAGGGTGTATGTCCTGGGGAACAGGGAAGGCCTGAAGCTGCCGCTGGGATGTTCCAATGAAACCCAGGCGTTCGCAAGGAAAATCAAAGCCGAACGCGGTGCAGAGTTCTTCCGCAAAATCGCCAAAGCGCATTTTAAGATTTGAATTGTCCGTATTTTCTCTTCAGGCTTTCCAGCTGCCTTTTTTCGTCGATTTTATGCAGGCCGAAGAACAGGATGGCAGTTAGCTGAAGGATCAGAAAGCCTATAAAAACCAGTGGACTTGACCAGACCAGGAACAGGCAGATAAATGTTGCTGCTCCACCGCTGGAAAGGTACCCTGCTTCGCTCAGAAAAAGCCTTTTTTTCAGGCTGTCTTCTCCTGATTCATCCACTACAAACAAGTCATTGGCCTGATCTCTGCAAAGCCGTGTTTTTGTTTCAGCTTCCAGTTCCAGATTTTTTTTCAGGTCACTCACACCGTCAGGTCCTCTGATGGAATCAAGGCAGGTGATTCTGCGCAGCATTTTGGATAATTCAGCGATCCCGCTGCTTTCGATGCCTAGCAGGTCGAGGAAATCATTCAACAAAAAATCTTCGATCAGATGGACGGATTCTTCCTCTGTCCGGCTTCCGATGAAATCAAGCAGCGGTTTGACAGGCGCGGGCTGATATGGTTCTACTGCCCCCAGCAGGTATAAAGGATTTCCAATTATCAGTCTGATTTCACAAGTGTTAATTTGAGTCAGCGCAGTATCGAAACCTTGTTTTTTAAGAAAGGCCTTCAGAAGTTCGGGTTTCCCGAATGTACCGCTGTATTTGAAATCCTTGTGGAAAGAACTTGTATCGAAAGTCGGTTCTATCAGCAGCACCCCTGTGCCGTCAGTCAGGTAGAACGGTTCAGTCGAGTTGCCTGTGGCTACTGTTTCTTTGTGCTTGCCGCTGCCGCTCACAACATCAAAGCTGTAATATACGCATTGCTCCCTGCACAGGGGAGACAGCATCGGCTGTCCTCCGCAGATTTTCCCCTTGATTTCCACCAGGCCTCCCATCGCAATGGACCTGATCCTGGAGGTAGGGATGTTTTCGATCGTCCTTTTCAGTTTGAAAGATTTGAATCCTTCCCTGATCAGGAAAATCGAAAGTGCAGAGAGCACTGCTGCAATCAGAATCAGTACTGCCTCAGGATCGCTTTTGTCTCCTGAATGATTGACAGGCAGGTATGCATAAAGGTTTGCTGAGGCCAGGGTCAGAAAAAGGATGCTCAGGATTCTCGATTGCATGCACACATTATAAACTTATTTCCAGCTGATGTGAAAAGATGTCCTTCTTAGAAGCTGGACTACACCGACCCGTCCAGCCAATGATTCCGAAACACCTTTCATCAGATGAAACTGCTGTAAGCCTGTTAGCCAGAACGCTCCTGATCGATGGTCCTGATCGACCATCATCTTGATATGGGGAAGAATCTCCGGGGCATATTGAATTTCATTGATCAGCAGCGGCAGACTGAATCTATGGAAAAAAAGGGTAGAGACGAGTTTTATGAACAATTTGATATTTGTTTCTGTTTCAGCTAATCTGTTGCCGGCGGACAGCTAGAATTCATCAGTTTATTATCTCCGTCCATAAGCAATCACAAATGTTTGGCTTGGCATTTTTATTTAATGTCTTCGATAAACCTGTGGGAGGGGAGAATGAGTAAATATTTTAGGCTGGCACTGGCATTCTTGATCATGGTGCTTTCCGTATCCACAAGTCATTCCGGTATTATTCCACTTAAACAGGGCTGGAACTTGATTTCATTGGGAGTTAAGCCACCCAGCGAATCAATCGAGGTGATTTTCTCAAGCGTACCGGACATGAAATATGTGATGGGATTCTTCCGCCTGCCTGCTGATGAAGGCACTGAGGGATTCCGCACTTATGTAAACATCGAAAACATGCGCGACTTCTCTACTCTTAAAACAATGGATGGGTATCACGGCTACTGGGTATATATGACTGCAGATGCTAATCTGGAAGTACAAGGCACAGCAGTTTCTACCACCCAAACCTGGACCATGGCTTACGGCTGGAATCTGATTGGGTACTGGCTGGTTGACAACAATCAGCTGCCCACCGCCCTGGATCAGACCGGCACAGTCGTAGATTTTCTCCTGCATCCTGAATCCGGGGGAACAGCAAAATATATCATAGGTTTTTACCGCAGCCCGGCTGACGAAGGAAATGAAGGCTTCCGGACCTTTATGTTCAATTCTGCGATCGACTTTTCCACGCTGAGTAATCTTGACCCATTTCATGGGTATTGGATCTATATGCAAAATCAGGGCATCTTGGAATATAGCGTTGACAGCAGAGTATTGAATAGCCTGTCCATCTTGCCCTCTTCATTAACTATGAATACAGGCGCTACTTACAACCTTTCGAATATCACGGTTACAGCTGCTTACACTGATGGGACTTCGAATACATCGTACAAACCAACCTGGTCGAAGAAGAGCGGCGATGGAACAGTGAGCGGAAGTACTTACACAGCTCTTAGTACATCAGGTTCAGCAATACTGACCGCCAGCCTGACCAGGAACGGGATAACTAAGACTGCTGATTTGAGCGTTACTTTCACCTTAGCTGCTCCCATACCTCCAACTGGTCTTTCTGCAAGCAATAGATCAGATACGAGTTTTACGCTTTCCTGGAGTTCTGTTAGCGAAGCGACGAGTTACAATGTCTATAAAGACGGTACCTTATATGACACAGCCACCACAAATTCGAAAAATATCACAGGTTTGAGTGCAGAAACTGTTTATACCATGGAGGTGTCAGCGGTCAACTCATCAGGAGAAAGTGCAAAATCCTTGGCTTTGATCGTGACTACAAATCCCAGTTTAGTGATTCCAACTCTTTCCAGTATCACTTTAAGTCCAAACACGATCAATTTAACTACCGGTGGAACTTATGAGCTTTCGGGCATCACTGCAACAGCACATTACTCAGACAGCACTGCAGCGGCCGTGACTGGTGGGACTTGGAGCAAAGCCTCCGGGGATGGCTCAGTTAGCGGACACATATACACAGCACTTGACACAAC
>JAQTZZ010000021.1:0-44140 GCA_028687545.1 Candidatus Wallbacteria bacterium | reverse complement strand
AGGATCTGCTCATCTGATTTACGCCTATTGTGAAGGGCAGATATGCGCATCAGCGGAACTGAGTATTACCATTGTTAAAACCCTAACAAGTCTTAGTATAAGTCCAAACACGATCAATGTAACTACCAGTGGAACCTATGAGCTTTCGGGCATCACTGCAACAGCACATTACTCAGACAGCACTGCAGCGGCCGTGACTGGTGGGACTTGGAGCAAAGCTTCCGGGGATGGCTCAGTTAGCGGACACATATACACAGCACCTGACACAACAGGATCTGCTCATCTGATTTACGCCTATTGTGAAGGGCAGATATGCGCATCAGCGGAACTGAGTATTACCATTGTTAAAACCCTAACAAGTCTTAGTATAAGTCCAAACACGATCAATGTAACTACCGGTGGAACCTATGAGCTTTCGGGCATCACTGCAACAGCACATTACTCAGACAGCACTGCAGCGGCCGTGACCGGTGGGACTTGGAGCAAAACCTCCGGGGATGGCTCAGTTAGCGGACACATATACACAGCACCTGACACAACAGGATCTGCTCATCTGATTTACGCCTATTGTGAGGGGCAGATATGCGCATCGGCTGAACTGAGCATTACTACCATTGTTAAAACCCTATCAAGTCTTAGTCTAAATCCAAACACGATCAATGTAACTACCGGTGGAACCTATGAGCTTTCGGGCATCACTGCAACAGCACATTACTCGGATAGCACTGCAGTGACCGTGACCGGTGGGACTTGGAGCAAAACCTCCGGGGAGGGCTCTGTTAGCGGACACATTTACACAGCGCCGGACACAACAGAAACTGCTTATCTGAGATACATCTATTGTGAAGGGCAGACATGTGCATCAGCGGAACTGAGTATTACAATTGATAAACCGACAATAACTTGGCAAACCGATTTTGATACTGCTCAGCAACTGAGCAGTTCGAGCGGCAAAAAAATCTTGATTGATTTCTGTGCTTCCTGGTGTGGATGGTGTGCCATAATGGATCAGGAGACTTATAGTAATTCATCGATAATACAATTAATCAACGATTCATTTATTCCGCTCCGGCTCGATGACTCAGTCCCTGCTAATTCGACCTATTACACGCAATATAATATTACTGGATTACCAGCTTGTGTCATTTTAAACAGCTCTGATTTTAGCGAAGTCACCAGATTCGTTGGATACCGTGATGCCGCGACTTTTAGTACGGAACTTCAAGGTGTGAATAATTGACAGAAAAGTGCATGTAGATCTATACGCTGATTTCGATAAAGCTAATGAACTTTTTGGAAAGCAAAGTCTACAACAGGCCGACGGGTATGACGTCGACGGTCTTTATCAGGGGCAGTTTCTGCTCGGTTAGACAGATGATTCCACCCTGCCCGACAGGCAGATTCAGTTTGGTTAGAGCTGAAAAATGCCTGACATCGTCTTTAGAAGGGGAAGCTGTCTTCTTGAACTCCAGCGGATAGACTGTTCCGTCCTGCATGATCAGAAGATCTATCTCAACCTTGTCCTTGTTCCGATAATAATAAAACGGCGCTCTGATGCCATTGTTCCAGTAACTCTTAAGCAGTTCTCCTATTATCCATGTTTCCAGGATCGCGCCGGACATTGCACCTGCCTCAAGGTTTTCAGGGCTCGACCATTCGGTAAGATAGGCACACAATCCTGTATCCAGGAAAAAAAGTTTCGGCGTCTTCACCAGACGCTTGGTTAAATTGCTGTGCCATGGTTCGAGCAGATACACGAGGCCTGATGAGATCAGGATGGAAAGCCAGCTCTTGGCCGTATTCGGCGAGATATCAGCATCTTTGGCCAGTTCCGAAAGGTTCAGCAACTGTCCGGTGCGGGCGGCAGCGGTCCGGAGAAAACGCAGGAATGCCATCTCGTCTCCTACTCTGGCCAGATCGCGCACATCCCGCTGAAGATAAGTCTGGACATAAGATGCGTAAAAAAAATCGCGATTCATATGCTGATCCAGTGCCGCAACCGGGAAAGATCCTTTCCAGATCAAGCTGTAAAGATCCTTGAGAGGCAGTTTAACGGCTGTAGCCATTCGTTCCGCGATCCTAGCAGGTGTCGGCAAAAAAGGCAATCCCATGCCGGCCAGCCCGATCAGCTCTCTTCTGGAAAGCCCGAGCAGCTGGACTACACCGACCCGCCCAGCCAATGATTCCGAAACACCTTTCATCAGATGAAACTGCTGTGAGCCGGTTAGCCAGAACGCTCCTGATCGATGGTCCTGATCGACCATCATCTTGATATGGGGAAGAAGCTCCGGGGCATATTGAATTTCATCGATCAGCAGTGGCGGACGAAATCTCTGAAAAAAAAGGGCAGGATCTTCTTTAGCCAGTGTGAGAGCCATTGGGTCGTCAAGTGTGATGTAAGCACGATCTTTTTTGCACAAGTGCCTGAGAAAAGTCGTCTTGCCCACCTGGCGGGCTCCGGTGACCAGCAGCACAGGGAATTGTGCCCCGGCTTGGATAATATATTTTTCAAGAGTTCGAGTAATATACATAACCGCCTCCGGCTACTTTGCAATCTCATTGCATTATAGACGGTAATATTCAGCGCGTCAAGATTTGTATATAATAAAAGTGAGAATCAAATTAGGGGTATGGCTTGTCTCTTTGAATGAAAAATCCCCCTGAAGTCAGGGGGATTGTGTTGCTGGAGCGGGAGAAGGGTTTCGAACCCTCGGCCTTCTGCTTGGCAAGCAGAAGCTCTACCACTGAGCTACTCCCGCTTATGTGATGATCTCTAGCGGTCCAGAGACTTCATCTTTCCTTTGGCGCTTTGAGCATCTGCCGGTTCCATGGACCCCAAGAGCTCAACATCTGGTAGGCGAGGGGAGACTCGAACTCCCACGATTTCTCACAGGGTCCTAAGCCCTGCGCGTCTACCAGTTCCGCCACTCGCCCGCGTAAGGGTGGTGGGCTGCACTGGACTTGAACCAGTTACCCCATCCTTAAAAGGGATGTGCTCTACCTGATGAGCTAGCAGCCCGATATTGTCACCTGGCGCGCCCGGAAGGACTCGAACCTTCAACCCACGGATCCGAAGTCCGTTGCTCTATCCATTTGAACTACGGGCGCCGCAGGTAAAAACTCTATCAGTCTCTTCCGAAGCTTGTCAAGTTTTTTTATTTGGGGTGAGTGAGGGGACTTGAACCCCCAACACCCAGAGCCACAGTCTGGTACTCTAACCAGTTGAGCTACACCCACCACAATATGGTACGCCTGAGAGGGTTCGAACCTCTGGCCTACGGATTAGAAGTCCGTTGCTCTATCCAGCTGAGCTACAGGCGCAAAAAATATGGAGCGGGAGACGAGATTCGAACTCGCGACCTGCAGCTTGGAAGGCTGCAGCTCTACCAACTGAGCTACTCCCGCTTGGTTTTTCCTGGTCGGGGCAGAGAGATTTGAACTCTCGACCTCCTGCTCCCAAGGCAGGCACGCTAAACCAGGCTGCGCTATGCCCCGCTGCACCTAATTCTAATGACCCAATCCACCCCTGTCAAGCTCAAACTGGAAAATATTTTCCTGGAATTTGAATGATTTCAATAGTTGTAGGGTTCTACGTGCACTACAGCTTCCAAAATCTGGGGGAGAATTTTCTTGATCTTATCCTCTGCCGAAGTGGCGATCTGATGCACTTCCTTCAGATTCAGATTCTTTTCCGTCAGGATGTGGCAGGAGAGAAAACTGCCTGTTGATTTTTTATGCAGTCGGATATCGTGGATTCCCTTGATGTTCTTATCTGCGAGAATTTCCCTGGTAATGCTCTCCCGATCAGTGTCTGAAAGCGATTGCTGGAAACCAAGTTCAGTAGTGTAGAGTGTTTCAATATGAACTTCAACTCTGTCCAGATCTGGAATTTCTTTTCTCAATCCGGCTTCGAACTGGTCAATCACCTGGTGGGCCTGCCCCAGAGTAGTATCAGAAGAAAATTTGGCGTGCAGGCTCAGGAAAAATTTCCCGGTCTGCCTGTTTCTGTAACTCTGGATGTCATGCACTTCACGGATTTCCAGATGCCGGGCTGCCACTGTATTCACTGTGTCAAAAAGGTTCTCCCCAAAGGTGCTGGGATGAAAATGAACGATGGTTTCCGAGTTTTTATACAAGTGGTGGATTTCATTTTCAATCTCCAGCGACAATTCATGGCTTTTCTCCAGGGAAATTCCCCGCTTTGCCAGTACGATGATGTCAACAAAAACGACTCCACCTCCGCGTCTTATTTTGATGGAATCTACTTTTTCGATCCCTGCCATTTTCTCCACAGATTTCAGAATTTTTTCCCTGAGGCCTGCAGGGGCTTTGTCCATGAGGTCTTCTATTGAATCTTTCATCAGTTTATAGCATGCATAGAGTACCAGTACGGAAACTCCCAAAGCAGCTATCGGGTCCAGGATGGGATAACCGATCTTCACGCCGATCAAACCTGCCAGCACGACTAAGGAAGAGAGAATATCCGATGCATAATGCAGGCCGTCCGCCTCCAGAGCTTGAGAAGTGTATTCTTTTGCACCCCAGTAGAGCAGTCTGGAAATGATGATATCCAGAGTCAGGGAAAACAGCATTACTGCAAAAGCCCAGAGGCTGGCTTCCACAATGATCTTTCCACTTAAAAGCTTGTGCCCTGCCTCCCAGATGATCCAGATGCATGTCACCAGCAGTAAAATCCCCTGGGCCAGAGCTGAGAGGTTCTCCACCTTGCCGTGCCCGTAATTATGATCAGCATCAGGCGGCTGCGACGAGATCTTGACCGAAAAAAAGGTCATTATGGCTGCACTTAGATCAAAAAAAGAATGCAAGGCTTCGGCGAGAATGCCAAGGCTTCCCGTAAAAAAGCCTACCAGGAGTTTTGTAGTAGTCAGCAGCGCACCGACAATTACAGAGTATACAGCAATGCTTTTTTTACCTTGGCTCAATTTTCCTCCTTCAGGGAATGAAGTCTCTGGAAAGAACTGTCCTGATCATGTTAGCATCCGGCAGTGTGCAGTCGATCGTGAAAGTGACTTTCTGGGCTGTTGTCATGCCAAACTGACTGAGGCTTCCGTAGTAAAGGTAGTAATTTCCCTCCCCGTTCGTGATGCTTCCGATTGAAGTCCCGTCTTCCCTGTAGGCAGTGCCCCGCACAAAATAAGCGGATTTCTCGATCCAGCTGTTGGTGGATTCGGCTTTGATTTTGAGGAAGAAGCAGTCAGGAGTGACATGATTGTCATCCACATCATAAAAAACCAGTGTAGCATAGAACTCAGAGCTGAGAGATATCTGCGCGGAATTCTGATTTTTTGCGGTTCCCATCATCACTTTGAGCGTTTGAGCGCTGGTATTGGCGTCTCCGATTGTAAGATTCGATAGGATTGTTCCGCTTGGGTCATAAAACGGATCGTCGCTGCCAACTGTATCGTCCATGGCAAGGGTATGCTGCTCTCCGTCAAGGTTGCGGTGCAGGATCATTTCTTGAAAAAAATCATCAGGCAGGGTATAGAGGATGGGGTCGGTTTCCTCGTAGTAATCGATCACTCCGTTGTATAAAAGCTCTGGATAGCTGCCGAGATTGAGATTCGAGAAATCCAGGGTGGTTACTTTGCCGGCTGTGCCTCGCTCGAACAGCTGGCGCATAAAGCTCGGATTTGAGCCGAGATTTGTCTTCACCATCCTGGCGACCACAATCCTGGTATCCTCTTTGTCGAGTGTGACCTTATCCAGCATCACCAGGTCATTGTTGCCGGTGAAACCCTCCAGATCGATCGGATAATCGGCGATCATTCCGCTCTGGTTGTAGATTCTGATGATATAATGATCGCTGCTTCTCGGAATTCCTGACAGCAGGAATGTGTTGTCTGACATCAGCGGGAACGTCTGTTCCTTTTCCGCTGAGACCAGGGTTACTCTCAGCCCTGGTTCGGAAAACACTTTTGACGGGGCTGAAAAGGGACCGGATTTGCCTGAAACCACTCCCCCGATACTCAGTGAGGCCTGGGTGAAATTGCTGCTCATCTGGTTGAGATGCGAGATGTCTGCGGCTCCACCGCTGCTGCCTCCACCACCGCATCCTGCAAGAACTGCAAAGACTGCAGCCGAGAAAAACATTACACAGATCCGGATGATAATTTTCACTGAACAATCCTTTTCTTTTCGTCAGCTGGATTGAAAAGACGGATCATTTTATCCGGTAAAACAACCGCACGCCCGGATGCATTCATGAACAGATGAAGTGTGGAAGCCTCCATCAGCAGCTCATCAGATCTGAAAATCCGATACTGGAATCTGATCTTGCGGTGTGTGAACTCAGAGACATCTGTCAGGATCCTGATCAGATCGTCATATTTGGCTGATTTTCTGTATGTGGCGGAGAGATCAAGTACAGGCAGGAAAATTCCCTGCTCTTCCATCTGAAGATAGGTAAGTCCCTTTGAACGAAGCCATTCTGTGCGTCCCATCTCCAGGAAAACCAGGTAGTTCGCGTAATACACGAATCCCATCCGATCGACTTCGGCGTAACGGATCCGGGTAGTGATTTCGGAAATGTTTTGCATGATAGGCAACTGTCAGTTCTCATCCATGGCAGTAACACGCATCACTTCCTCGATCGTGGTCCGGCCGTCCAGGACTTTTAAAAGACCGTCCTCGCGCAGAGTGCGCATGCCTTTTTTTCTGGCTTCGATCTTGATCGTGGAGGCAGGCGATTTATAGACGACCAGTTCTCTGATTTTTTCATCAGGGATCAGGAGTTCATCGATGGCATTGCGTCCCCGGTAACCGGAGAATTTGCAAGCTTTGCAGCCCCTGCCACGGTATAATTTGGTGTTGGAAGGCAGTTCTTTGCCCACCAGTTCTCCAAGTTTTTTAATGATCTTTGGGCTTACGCTATGTTCTTCCTTGCAGTCGGGGCAGATCAGTCGGACCAAGCGCTGGGCCATCATGCAGATTACCGAAGAGGCTACCAGGAACGGTTCCACGCCCATATCGATCAGACGGGTGACCGCGCTGGAGGCGTCATTTGTATGTAATGTAGAAAAGACCAAATGGCCGGTGAGCGAAGCGCGCACCGAGATTTCGGCGGTTTCATAGTCGCGGATTTCGCCGACCAGGATCACGTTTGGGTCCTGGCGCAGAATTGAGCGCAGGCCAGCGGCAAAAGTGTAACCTGCCTTGACATTGACCTGGGACTGGTTGACGATCGGGATTTTGTATTCCACAGGATCCTCAATCGTGACGATATTCTTGTCCAGGGCGTTGATCCGGTCTACCGAAGCATACAAGGTAGTTGATTTGCCTGAACCGGTGGGTCCTGTGAGCAGCACTATCCCGTTGGGTTTGTGGATGATCACATCGTATTTCTTCATAAGATCAGGGGCGAAACCCAGTTCTTCCATCTTGATCAGCTTGTTGCTCTTGTCCAGAATTCTGAGCACTGCTTTTTCGCCGTTGATCGTGGGAAAGGTGGAAACGCGCAGGTCATACTCCTTGTTCTGGCTCTTGATGGCAACACGTCCGTCCTGCGGCACCCTCTTTTCAGCGATGTCCATGGCTGCCATGACCTTGACGCGGGAAACGACTGAATTTTCCAGTTCAGTGGCCAGAGACATCACTTCCTGCAGCATACCGTCCACACGGTAGCGCACGCGCACCACTTTTTCATTTGGTTCGATATGAATATCCGACGCCTTTTCTGCGATTGCATTCATGATGATCAGGTTCACGAGCTTGACGATCGGGGCTGAACCCTCTTCAGTGGAAAAAACGTCCAGGTTCTTGCCTTCGAATTTAAAGCCTGTGATACTGTCATTAAGCTTCTTGAGTTCACCCAGGGCCAGCTCTTCTTCTGTTTTTTTAACTTCAACCGGCATGTTGTAGTATTTTTCGATTGCCTCGTCGATTTCGGACATTTTAGACACAAGCGGCTTGATCTCACAGCTCGTTGTGTCCCTGAGATTGTCGATGACGAAACTGTCAAGCGGGTCCGCCATTGCGACCGTCAAATTGTTTTTGACTTTGATCAGGGCGATCAGGTGATACTGGCGGGCAATGTTTTCAGGGATTGTTTTTACAAACAGGGGATCGATCACATAGTTATCCAGATTGGCGTAAGGTATATGCAGGTGTACGTCGTAGAATTCGATCAGGTCCTTTTCATCGATCAGTTCGAGCCTGAGCAGCACGATCCCGATGCTCTCGCCCGTTCTTTTCTGCTCTTCGTTGATCACCTGAAGATCTTCTTCTGTAAGGACATTGGCATTCCTGAGAGCATTGATCAGAAGCTTTCTTTCCTGGCGGATGCTGCCCATTTACCTCTCCTTTTCAGGGACGAGTTCCCTGGATATCTTATCCAGAAGCGCGTTGATGAAACTGCAGGAATTGTCAGTGGAATAGGCCTTGGCAATTTCCACTGCCTCGTTGATTGTGACTGAAACCGGAGATTCGGGGAAATAAAGAAGTTCAGCCACTCCGATTCGCAGGAGGGCTCGATCCACTGAACACATCCGCTCCAGGTCCCAGTTGTCGGAATATTTTGAAATGATCGCGTTCAGCTTCTGCCAGTCATCGATAATGTGGCGGGTGATGTTCCAGGAAAAAGCAGAAATGTCCCGTTCCAGGCGGAAATTTTTCTTGGTTTCCTCGAAGATTTCTTCGATCGATCCGCCGACCAGGTCATACTGATAAAGACAATGCATGGCCAGAATTCTGGCTTTCCTTCGTTTTTTCATCTCTCTCTAACCATCTGATTTAACTTGAGTTATTATAAACTAAGGCGCCTGAAAAATAAAGCCCTGCTCACAATTTAAAACTGAAATTTGAATCAATTTACTCAATTTGAACGGTAACTGTATTTCAGGATTCCATCGCTTTCCATATAAATCCAGTAACCACAATGCGGATCAAGATTTTTCAGAGTGCTGAACTCGATGGCGCTGTTGTTCATGAAAGTCCTGAATCCTTCACCCTCGCCATCAATGGTATTACGATAAAATCCCATGATGAATCTAGCCTTGCCGGTGATCGGGGTGCTGTTGAAAATACAGTCTATTACAGTGCCGGATTGAGTCTGGCTTGCAGGGACAGGGTTGCTGCCATTCATCCAGTAACCTGCAAGATTCCAGCCTGAACTTAGATTCCGCTCAGATCCATCATTGATGGCATTTCCTGTAACAGTAAGCGTGGAATCATTATTCATATACACCCAGTATCCATGATAACCATCCATGCGCTTCAGGGTCGAGAAGTCTTTCAGGCCTTCCAGATTCATGTAGGTGCGGAATCCTTCGGCCCCTTCATCCTGAGGAATTCTGAAAAATCCCATCACATATTTCATTGAGGGGAGATTGGAAAATATCACTTCTATGGTAGGACTTATCGGTTGAATTCCAAATGAAATCAGATTCCAGCCCTGTTTCAGGGCAATTGAACTGGTAATCGTATTAAGATACTCCAGATCCAGCTTTACTACCTGGCCTGCTGCAAATGAAGTGGTTTGAATCACAAGTGAATTGTTGATATAAAATTGTACGAGATCGCCGTTTTGGCAACCTTCATCAATTGAAGGAGTCGCTGTGCTGTCGCCATAGATATTCATGGTTCCATACTTGCCTGACTCGGTGACTATGAATTTGGCGCAGATCCCTCCACCCGGATCTTTTGCAGTGATCACATCTCCTGTTGTTACAGGCTCGGAAACTCCGTCACCATCACGGTCAGTCGCGGCATTACCGTAAACCACCATTACAATGTTGGAAAGCGTAACCGGGGGTATTGCCGGGAGTGTAACAGTCAGGCCGGAAACTGATGCTCCAGATACTGTCACTTCTCTGCTGCCAGGGTAATAACCGTCTTTGAAGACAATGATTTTATAATTTCCATTCCCCAGTCCATTGAAAGAGTAACTGCCATTAACATCAACCGCTCCTTCCATCAATTTCAAACCATTCTGCCAGATTGTGATTTGAGCTGAGCTTCCGGATGTGACAGTACCATTGACGGAAAAAGCTTGAGCTGCATTATTGATCTGACCTGCATCATATTGGGCGTAAAAGCTGTCATTTCTTCCATCATTAGCCAGCAGTCTCAGCAGTACACTGCTCTGATTGCTGTGGAAATTCGGGGTGGAAGACCAGATAAAGGAATGCTCTACACCGGTCTTGCTTGTTGCAAGACCATTCAAATTCCCGCTATTGCCAACAGCGCATGGTGTCCATGTGAGCCCGCAATCCAGCGAGAAATCTACCGCCAAAGTACAAACATCACTTTCATTGTCTTTTAACAGATAGGAAATCGTGATCTCACCGCTGGAACCGGTTTCGGAGATTTCAAGGATTGAAGGCGGAGTATTTGTCACAGTCCCTTCAATCAGATTTAATACAATGGAATAGTCTTCAATTTCTGCAGTCCCGAACCCCTTCACCTGTAAATAATAAATCCCGGCAGGCAGATTGTTACGGATTATCCTGGAATAGTGGTTGGTCAGACTGAGATCGTCAGATGCAGCAATCGCAGAAGCATTCGGGTCCGAGTAAAGCTGGATACTGGTATCTCCGCCAGCTTCACCGGTTGTAAAAATCTCCACGGTTTTCGCGTTGTTCTGGATGTGGAATTTAACCCAGTCTCTATCTCCAGAGGGTTTAATAGAGTGGTGGCTGGATACAGTGCCTGACGAAATGAGGCTGGCATGACTGTAATCATTGTCGGATTCCCATGAATCACCGGCTTTTATGATGATCATAAGGTCCGCACTGAAGGTGGTTCCATTCGAAAAATAGGTTGCGGTCAGTTCAGTGGTTCCCAAGATCATGGAAGCAGTGAATGAATTTTCAATTAGAGTACCGTCCCCGCCTTTTACAGTCCAGCTGATGCCGTCTACTTCGGAAGTGCCGCCGTCAGCGTAAGTAGCGATAGTCTTTATAATTCCAAGGTTAAAAGTGTCAGTGATGATCACAGTGGCTGCAGCAACATTTAAAGATATGGAGATAACTGGAATCAGATTAACAGTAAGATCCTGACTGGCAGTGATAAGGTTTTCGCTGTAAGAGCAGGTTAAAACCGGGTTACCGCCTTCTGGTGCAGTATATGTGCTGCCCGAGATACTTCCACCGCCGCTTTTCACAGCCCATGTTTTACCGAAGGCTTCGGAGGTGGTTCCATTTGTGTATACAGCTATAGCTTTGATGGATGAGAGATTGTACGTTCCTTTACTTTCCACTCCAATCCAGTCAGGAGATAAACTGATGCTGCCTAATTGCCTCACAATGTGAAGATTCAACTCAGTTTCCTTGGTGATCCCTAATTCGCCATACCGGCATCTCAGGACGGTTTCGCCTGTGGAAACCGCAGTTGTAAACAGGTTGCCGCTCACATCTCCGCTTCCGCGTGCCAGACTCCAGACCGGCGAGATTTCTCCTGTAGTTCCATTGGAATATGCTGCTGTAACTGAAATGTTTGAAAGACTGTAACATGTCCCTGTCACAACAGTGACTGAGCTTGGAGACAAGGTAATACATGTCAGCAATTGTGCTAATCGTGTAGATATGGCAAGTCCGCTGATTTTTGTAACACCGTTTTCGCAATATGTGCATGTCAATTCGCCTGTTCCTGCAGTAGAAGGTGCAGTGAAAACTGTACCTGACAGAATCCCGCCGCCGCTTTTCAGATTCCAGGTCGGAGTCACTTCTGCGGTAATTCCGTTTGCAAAACTTGCAACAGTCCTGATTGAGCTTAAATTATAAGTGCTGTCCGCAAGTACCTTGATTTCACTGACTGACAGGCTGATGCTTCCCAATTGTCTCGCCATGTGCAGAGTCAGGTCCGCTTCTTTTGTGATTCCATCTTCGACAGATTGGCAGGTAAGTAAGGCATTGCCATTTACACCTGGAGCAATATACTCAGTGCCGTCTATAGTCCCATTCCCGCTTTTAATACTCCATAAGGGAATTTCAATTTCCCCGGTCGCCCGATTTGTGTAAAGCGCTCTCACAGAGACGTTTTCCAGGTTAAAACGCTCGCCTGCTGTAAGCCAGATTTCTGAAGAAGAAAGGCTGATTGACTTGATGATTTGGGCATCTGACGGAACCCAGTCAGCATATTTCAAGTGTAAATTTGTAAAATCCGAATAACTGATGCAGGGCTGGCCGGCGGCAGTAAGAGTGATGGAAGTATCAGATCCGACATTCCCAAAGCTGTCTATTGTTGTGATAAACCATTGGCCGTCAAAATATGCATATTTAAGATCAGCGTTTGTACTGTCATAGTAACTTATCTGAGGCTGTCCGGAGCTGTTCAGAGCTATTGATGAATAGCTGCCTACATCACCTGTGCTGTCTACAGTTGAGATATGCCAGGTACCGTCATAATATGCATATTTAAGATCAGCGTTTGTGCTGTCATAGTAACTTATCCGAGGCTGTCCGGAGCTGTTCAGAGCTATTGAGGAATAGGTGCCTACATTTCCCGCACTGTCGACTGCTGTAACATGCCAGGTGCCGTTGAAATATGCATATTTAAGATCAGCGTTAATGTTGTCGTAGTAACTTATGTGAGGCTGGCCCGAGCTGTCCAGAGCTAATGAGGAATAGCTGCCTACGCCGCTGCTGCCGTCCGCAGTTGCAATCTGCCAGGTACCGTCGAAATATGCATATTTAAGATGAGCGTTAGTATTGTCACTGTAGCTGATGTGAGGGTTTCCTGAACTGTCAAGAGCGATTGAGGAATAGCTGCCTACAATACCTTTACTGTCTAAAGTTGTGATATGCCAGGTACCGTCATAATATGCATATTTCAAGTCATAGTTGGTGCCGTCAAAATAGCTGAGATGGGGCTGACCGGAATTACTGAGAGCTAAGGATGTATAATATCCGCCTAAATTGCCTGAACTGTCTAAAGTTGTGATCTGCCAGGTCCCGTCATAATATGCATATTTCAGATCATTATTAACGCTGTCGCAATAGGAGATATGGGGGTTTCCTGTTTGGTCAAGCCTGACTGAGGACCATCTGGCTGAATTGTTGGCGCTGTCAACTGTAGTAATCTCCCAATGTGAATCCAGGCAGATGTTTACCGGCACTTCCACACTTTTTTCCACGCTGTTGTATTGATAAACACATGCCAGAACTGAATTTCCGGTGCTATGGGGAGCTGTGAAAACCGGCCAGCTGACTTCTCCGCTTCCGGCCCGGACGTTCCATGCGGGTAGAGCCACTTCGATGGATGTAAGATTTGAAAACAGCGCTTTAACCTTGATTTTCCGCAGATCATAATGCAGATCAGGGATCACTGCGATTGATGATTTCGACGGAACCAGAGCTGTCAGGGAAACGAGCGTGTAAAAAGTGAAAACCTGCCTGGATTGAATGCTCAAGCCCCGGCTGTCATTGGCAATTACCTTCCAGTAATAAGTATGAGAGTCTTCCAGATCTCCAGGCTGCAAAGTGCAGCTGGTGCCGTCGATGCGCTTATCCAGCCTGGTTGTGGTAAAACCGGAGTTTTCTGAAATCAGCAGTTGATAGGATACATGATCATTATGGTCCTGGTCTGTTGACGCGGCCCAGGTTAAAGTTGCCTCAAGGGTCAGGTTGTTTCCAGTGTCTGGTGAGACCAGTGAGAAAGCGCCTGGGGGATCATTGACTTCCACAGGTAATTGCTTAGTAACTGTTCCTCCGTCTTCTGTGCATCTGCATTCAAGAGTATCCCTGCCGGATAGCGGAGCTTCATATATATTGCCGACCACAGAACCAGATTGTGCAGCCCAGCAGAAGGAGGTTGCAGGTTTTTTGCTGTTGTCAAGATATGTTCCGGTCACTGAAATCAGGTTCAGATTGACCTGTCCGCCAGGCTGTGCGTACAGTTCCGAAGTTCCAAAATCAATCGAAGTTACCGGGTTTTTCCTGTTGATGATGATTTCAGCTGATCCGCAATTGGACAGGAAGTCCAAGGCAGTGATTTTAAAGATATTTTCTCCGATATTGAGAGCTACATGGAAATGCCAGTCGTTCAGAGTCCCTTCATTAGTGCTGTCGGAATTGATTGTAATCAGATTCAACCCGACACCTGCGTCTCCGGCAGTTCCAGAGAGGATTGCAGCTGTGTCAGTGGTTGTGAAAGCATTTCCGCCGTTTGGAGAAGTTATGTTGATGTATGGATCTGTATTATCGAGAAATACTTCGGCTGTAGCAATGCATTCATTGGTGAAATTATCTAAAACCGCAAGCTTGATTTCATACGATCCGTTTTTTCCAGCAGTATCCCAGACATAGATAAGTTCATTCTGCAAGGGGCTGGTGATCGGACCTTTCAGTAAAATCCAGCTTAAAGGTTCCGCACCGGCACCAAAGTACAGGTTGTAGTTTTTGAAATTTGTGTCTGAAGCGGTTCCTGAAATGTTTACCAAACCTCTAAGGGTTGAGTTGCTGAGAGGAGCGGTAATAAATGAGCTGGGCTTGATGGTGTCTGTGATTGTGATGAAACTGAATCCGGATTGTTCTGCAATCGGGTCATTCTTGGTGTCTTTTAATCCATAGGCCCCTGCGATGAGGGTTACGGTATAGGTCACGAGATTTTTGAGCGGATTTTGAGGGATAAAAATGATTTTGTTTTCAGCACTCGTGTAAGTATATTGCCCTGAAACTGTGAGCTGATCGGAATCTTTGACTGCAAAGCTGGTCGAGCTGATGCTGGACTGCAGGATCGGTTCATCAAAAGCCACGTTGATGCCTGAATTGAGAGGCACTTCTGTGCTGCCGTCCGCCGGAAACACGCTCACTACCGACGGATAAGCTGCCAGTATCTCAAATGTTCCTGCAGATGTCTCAGCAGTGGCGGGTG
Organism: Candidatus Wallbacteria bacterium; assembly: GCA_028687545.1. Classification (NCBI taxonomy): domain Bacteria; phylum Candidatus Walliibacteriota; species Candidatus Wallbacteria bacterium. The sequence continues at coordinate 29,311 of JAQTZZ010000021.1, read as the reverse complement.
AATTATCGGAATCTGCAGCATCGATCGTAAAAGCATGTAAACCTACTGCAGCAGCGTTTTCAACTACATAGTAATTCCCGGCTAAGGTTTTGGCACTGCCGTCGACTTTGCAGGTTGTGCCGCCGATTCCAGTCTCATCTGTCAATGACCAGGAGATTTTGTACTGTTCATCCTTTTCTATGATTTCATCGCTGTCCCCATGGTATTCCGTGACATGCAGATTGGAAATCACTGGCGGAAGAATGTCATTGTCAATAATGTCGAAATGCCAGCTGGTCTGGGTTGAAGTGGACTGGCTGGCATGGGCATCATGGGCGATCACTTTCCAGTAAAAAACGGTGCTGTCACTGATTTCTCCAGTGTGGAGTATATAACTGCAGGCTGACAGATTTGTTTTGATCAATTCAGGTGAAGCGAAACTGCTGTTGTCATCTATGATCAGTTCATAGGTCACATTATCTCCTGGATCAGGGTCCAGGGTCACTTCCCAGCTCAAAGTGCCATTTGCAGCGATGGTACTTCCGCTGGCAGGGCTTTTTAAATTGAAGGCTGCTGGCGGGTCGTTGGCGTTGTTGGCAATGAAATACCAGGTCTGGGTTGAACTGGTCTGGCCGCCATGTGCGTCATGGGCGATCACTTTCCAGTAATAAACGGTGTTGTCGCTTATTTCTCCTGAATTGAGCGTATAGCTGACTGCCGACAGGTTGATTTTTGAGAATTCCGGCGAGGCGAAACTGCTGTTATTATCGATGATCAGCTCATAAGTAACGCTGTCCCCTGGATCAGGGTCCAGGGTCACTTCCCAGCTCAATGTACAGGTAGTGGTGATTGTGCTCCCGCTGGCAGGGCCGCTTAGATTAAATTGGTTGGGTGGCGTGTTGGCAAAGAAATACCAGCCGGTCTGGGTCGAAGTGACCTGGCTGCCATGGCTGTCGTGGGCGATCACTTTCCAGTAATAAGTATAATTACCCGTGATTTCTCCGCTTTGGAGAGTATAACTGTTGCCTGACAGACTGGCTTTAGTTAATTCAGGTGTAAGAAAATCACTGTTATTATCAATCATCAGTTCATAGGTCAGGCTGTCGCCCGGATCAGGGTCGATTGCGACCTCCCAGCTCAATTTTCCGATAGTGGTGATGGTGGTCCCGCTCGCCGGGCTGCATAAATTGAAAGCTGCAGGAGGTTCATTGGCGTTGTTGGCATGGAAATACCAGCCTGTCTGGGTCGAAGTGCGCTGGGCTCCATGGCTGTCACGGGCGATCACCTTCCAGTAATAGGTGGTATTGTCGCTGATTGCTCCGGTCAGGATCGTATAGCTTACAGCAGACAGGTTGGTTCCGGTCAATTCGGGAGAGCCAAAATTACTGTTGTCATCTATGATCAGCTCATAGGTCACATTATCGCCTGGATCAGGGTCCAGGGCAACTTCCCAGCTCAATGTTCCGGTGGTAGTGATGGTACCTCCGCTGGGAGGAGTGCTTAGACTGAAAGCGCCGGGTGGATCGTTGGCATTGTTGACCGTGAAATGCCAGCCGGTCTGGTTCGAGGTGGTCTGGCCCCCATGTGCGTCATGGGCGATCACTTTCCAGTAGTAAACCGTGTTGTCGCCGATTTCTCCGGTCTGGATCGTATAACTGTTGCCTGCCAGATTTGTTTTGGTCAATTCCGGTGTGGTGAAATTGCTGTTGTTATCGATGATCAGTTCATAGGTCACGCTGTCGAACGGATCAGGGTCCACTGCAGCCAGCCAGCTCAATGTCCCGGTAGTGGTGATTATGCTTCCGCTGGCTGGGCCGCTTAAACTGAAGGCTGCCGGGTTCTCATTCGCTTCATTCACTGTGAATGTAAAATAGGCTTGATTGCACCAGGTTTCCCCGCCTTTTCCGTCCAGAGCTTTAACCTTGTAATAATATGTTTTATTTTCAACCAGACCGTCTCCTGAGAGCACATTATATGAGGAAGACGTAAGTCCGGTTTTCGTGACATTGATAGATGTGAAATTACTGCTGTCGTCAATGTACAGATTGTAAGTCACAGTGTCTTCAGGGTCGATGCTGTCCTGCCAGTCTATGGCAGGAGTTCTGGTGGTTTGATTATTATTGGGGGTCTGAAGATCGAAAGTTCCGGGCGGGGAATTGGGGTTCACCACGACTATAGTCTCTGAAGGAATGTAATTATGCTTGGTAACTGTGACGCTCACGGTCCCGCTGGCAGCTGCAGTGATTTCAAAAGTGGCCAGGCCTGAAGCATTGGTGGATGCCGTCAGATAAACTTCAGCTCCGTCTGTCCCTTTCAGCAGGCAGACCAGGGCGCCTGAAACCGCCCCGCTGCCTGTCACTTCCACTGTCAGCTTCTGTGGGGAGCCGCTATACAGGGTCGAAGGCGTCTTGCTGACAGTCAAAGTGCCTGGTGCTGCTGTCCAGATCGGGATCTCAGGATCCCCGAGCAGATTGTAAACGTGGAAGTTTTTCTTTGAATAATTATCAACTGTAATGTTGGTTGAATAGTATACCTTTGAATCATAAAGCATTTTGCCTGGCTGATATTTTCCCTGGTTGAGAAATTCCCTGGTAAAATAGTATTCATGGGTCTGGTTATAACCATTGGACGGCTGAGACCAGCCGGGAGAATAATAGGAAATCCGGCTGGCTCCCACAAAGCCGATCCCCAGCTTTTTGATCACAGCTTCGCCAAGGCAGTCCCCGCTGGACCAGTCAAAGGCCCCAGTATTACAGGAGTCAGCATAAACCAGCGGTTTTTTGCTGCCATTTGAGGGATTGTCAGTAGTGGTGTAAAAAAAGTGATCCTCAGATTCATAGATGTCGCCATTGCCTGAGGCTTCTTCCAGATTGTCGCCATCTGTGTCGCTGACCCATTTCCGATAGACCACACAATTATTGCCTCCATGACCTGCCCAGCCTATGAAGACTTCCCCTGTGGAGACTGCACTGACAAAGTTGGTTTCAGTTAAATCTATTTCGTGGGTCAATGTGCTGGGTACAAGACCTGCATCGTCGCCATGCTGATAAAGCCTGACATAAGTCAGCCCGCTGAAAAATCCGTCTGCGATCATCCGCTCCATCATGGTGCCTTCGTCGGTCTTAGGCATGCCCTGGGTATTGCTGCCTGTAGTATCCTGATTATGGTTGGAAAACGCTGCTGCCAGAACTACCCTGGAGGTCCAGGTACCTGCTGGCGGGGATTTTTCATAGTTCAAGATATTGTTGACTAAGGTCTGCATGTCTGAAGTGGAGGAAGCAGACAGCCGTCCGACATATACCTCAGGCACCCAGCCCAGGCTGTTATTGCCATTGGCATCCCAGGTGCCTGTCACCTTGGCATAGAAATAGTCTGTGGGTACTGTGTCGCTGTCACAGGCTGCGACGATTGTTTTCATAGGTACTACGTTGTAATCGCCTGCCAGGAGTACCCAGCTGATGCCATTGCCTCCATTGTAATAGTCTGAAATGCAGGTTCGAATCTCATCCGGAGTACCAGCGCCGATTTCTTCGATGGTTTTAATAATCGCTTTCTGGCCTTTCTTGGTTTTCCAGTCTGCCAGGGGCTGCAGGTATGATTTCAGGGCATTGGTTGTGATGATCAGATACTTATAGCCTGAGATGCCTTGCTTCTGGTAATCAAATTTTATTTCTCCATAATTCTGGATCAGTTCTGAAGCAGTATCTTCAAGATTCTGATTAAAGGGTCTGGAACTGGACTGCATAGCAGCAGCTGCATCTGAGTAACTGATCTTGATCCTGAAACCGGGGTGGAAAATCAGATTTTTTGTTTCTTTTTCATACTGAACAGGCATCAGGGCTACGGCAGCTATTTTATGCCATCCGATATTCTGGATTCCTATGAATTTATAAGGAGTTTCCGGATAAACTGGAGGAAGTAAAGGGTCCATGACCGGTGTGCTTGCTTGTTGATCGCCAGATATCGGTTTAGGAGTAATCCTGATATTCTCAATTCTCTCAAATACATAAGAACTCTCGGATTCTACAGTTACTTCGATGGAGCCGGCTGCTGCAGGCACTTCATAAAAAAACACCCGATAAGGGAGTTGCGGATGGTTAACTTCCAGCAGGCTGCCGAATTCCGCAATTTCAACTATCTCCTGGCCGTTGATTTGTGCCACTGTTGGTTGTGGTACTGTAAGCTCGTATGATCTGCTGACAGTTAAATAATTACTTGCTGGCGGCGGAAGAATCGAAGGTTGATTGCCGGAATTGTTGTTCACTTCACCAGATGCTTGAATGTCTTCAACAGCAGAGCTTTTATCCTCAGCAGGCAGTTTGAGCAGTCCATGTCCGAAATAGCTGTCTTTGCCGGCTTCGCCAAGATCCAGGCACAATCCTGCCAGCTCAATTTCAGTAATGCCTGCTATCTTCCCCTGTTCAAGCCCGGCAGCCAGAATTCCTGCAAATACCGGAGCTGCGTAGGAAGTGCCTGTGGCTCTTATGATCTGCCGGTTGTGATCGACTGTCATGATGTAAGAGCCTGGAGCACAGAAATCGATGTATTCACCGAAATTGGAATAACCGGCTCTGCTGAGATCAGGATTGACCGCTGAAATTGCCAAAGCTCCGCTGCAGGCTGCAGGATAGAAAGGCCTGCTGCTTGAATCATTGCCGCAGGCGGCAATCACTGCGCAGTTTTTTGATCTGGCATAATTGACCGCAGCTTCCAGCAGATCGCTGTCATGATAGCCGCCAAGAGAGATGTTGATCAATTTTGCTCCATGGTCTGCAGCATGCACAATTGCGTTGATCACTGCAGACATTGAGCCTATGCCATCGTCATTCAGTACTTTCAGAGGCATCAGTTTGGCTTGACTGGTAAACGATAACGCCAGGTTGGCGACTTCACTGCCATGCCCGTTATGATCTGAAAAGTCGCTGGACATTTCCAGGTAATTATATCCGTTGATGACTTCATTCTGTCCGGTGTAACCGGTATCCAGCACTGCGACGATGACCTCATTCTTCGCTTCACAGGTTGAAAGATTGCACAATTGATAGATCCAGGCATTTCCGGCAACAGCTCTCCCGGCTGCCTTGACCGGGAAATCCTTTTCCATCTTGCTCCCTGAAGCTGCAAGCAGAGGGATAATCTGATCAGCAGGTTGGATGCTCCTGACAAGCAGTGCATCAAGTGATTTGTTGTAAAAAACTGATGTCAGATTAAAATCCTGTAAGGTGTGATTTTCTTTTTGGCCTTTTATCCAGAAAGTATGGTCAATTGATAAGTTGGCGGATTCCTGGCTGGTAACTGGAAGAGGGTTTTCCTGCTCAACTTTAGGGCTGCAGAAAAAACAAATTCCCCAGATCGTCGACAGTATCAGAGCAAGAATTGCATATTTCTTTTTAATAATAAAATCACCTTTGAATTTACTGAAATTCAAAAGCCTTTCAGTTTAATGATACCTTAAAACAGCGCAATTGGGGGAAGAAAAATGCGATTAGCGGGTACTCATTTTCAGATTACTCAACTTCGTTTTGCTCTATAGGTAGAGTCAAGGTTTCCCAAATGTTACTAATCAGAATAGGGTTGAAAATTCTGATACCCTGGATATTGAACTGCTGATTTCCATTGTAAAGGATTACTCCTTTAGCCACACGCTTGAGTTCAAACTCCTCAAGACGCTTCACACTCTTCACAAAATCAATGGAAAACGTTTCTGCCGACTTGATTTCAACAGGAATCAACCTGCCATTTTCCCTGATCAGAAGGTCGACTTCATTCCCGTGCGAGTCGCGGAAAAAATAGAGTTCCGGTTTTATCCCCTTGTTAAAAGCCCCTTTTATAATGTCTCCGATTATAAGGTTCTCATACAGATTGCCGCGCAATGGATCATGGGCAGCCTGTTCTTTTGTGTGAATGCCCAATAGAAATGCAACCAGACCTGTATCAGAGAAATAAATCTTGGGAGATTTGATTACCCTCTTACTGATATTTTCAAAAAACGGGGGAAGTTCGTAAATTACGTTTGAGGCTTTCAGGACGCTGAGCCAGTTTCTGATGGTCGTATGCGAAACTCCGGTATCGTTTGAGAGAGAAGAAAAGTTGACGATCTGTCCCACGCGGCCGGCAAGCAGAGTAAGAAATTTCTGGAACTGAGAGAGGTCGCGCAGATTTATCAATGCGCGCACATCACGTTCGATGTACGTCTGCAGGTAACTGTTGTAAAACCTTCTCGGGTCAAGGTCATCCTGGTGAAGCCTTGGAAAACAGCCCTTGACTATCAATTCGGATGGAGACCAGTCAGGTTTGTAATTACGGAGTTCAGAAATGGAAAAAGGCCACAATGTCAGAACAGCTGTCCTTCCAGCCAATGACTGGCTGATCGCTTCATGAAGCAATGGCTGATGGCTGCCGGTCAGTATGAAATGAACTTTTTTCCCTGCTTTATCGACAATGCCCTGGATATATGAGAGTAATAAGGGGAAACGCTGTATCTCATCAAGTATCCCGCCTGTCTTCATCTGACCGAGAAATCCCCGGGGATCTGCTTCGGCCGCGCTTCTTACGTCCGGGTCTTCCAGGGAGAAATACGGTTGATCAGGAAAAGTCATTTGAGCCAGAGTCGTTTTACCGGATTGCCGAGGTCCAAGGATTGTTACAACCGGATACTCTTTTGCCGATCTGATCAGCTCTTCAGTAATGTTTCGAGTAATCATATTGTAATAATACACATTCTCTGTGCAAATCGCAAGTTAAAAAGCTAAATTACACAGCGCATGTGCAATGTTGTCGCCACTAGTTGGAAATCATTTCTGAATATCAGTCAATTGAAAGCTTGGTTGTTTGCTGCTGAGTTTGAGACTTACTCGCCATGTTCTTCAACCCTTTCTCCGCATCCTTACTTTTGCCAACATGAGGAGCAAAAGAAGTATCAGTGGAATGGAAAGGTAAATCCTAGTTAATCTTCCGTGCTCAATTGTCGAATTATCGTTGCTTAGGTTCACATCCTCAGTCGGCCTGAAATGGGCCCGGGAACATTGAGACAATACTGAAACAACTTCCTGGTATCCCTGGATTTTGGCTAGGTCAAGCGCATTGTAAACATGAACTTCATCAGTAGGTTTGCTGTATGCATCGAGGTATTTTGAAGATCCCGGCGGGCGGTCTGCTTTCCTTTGAGCATAGTAAAGAAGAGCAGGATCAGCTCCTTTAGCTAAAAGTATTTTTACAATTCCCAGATGTCCTTGATATGCTGCCTGCATCATAGCAGTGCTGCAATGGATGTAATCACGCTCATTAATCAGAGCTCCTTTTTCAATAAGATATTCCACAATTTTCTCCTGCCCGCAGAAGCTTGCTGCCATCAGCGGAGTCACACCATAGCCATTTTTCTGATTGACTACAGCTCCATAGTTGATTAGAGTCTGGACCACATCCAGCCTGCCACTGCGACAAGCCCAGTTTAGCGGTGTCCCACCCCGGTAAGTGCTGTATCTGTCGTCCTTGAGCTCGCTAAATAAGTCGGAAGCTTCTTTCGGATACTCCTGTTGTGAAAATCCACCCTCAGCAATTTCATTCACATCAGCTCCGTGGTTAATAAGAAGTATCGCTACCTCTGGACTGGAGGCAAATGACAAAGAAGACTCCAAAAACTGACCGGGTGAGTTCTGCTGTCCTCTTAATGAAACTGATGCTCCAGCATCTAGGAGAAGTGAGGTAATCTCTGACCTGTTATACAGGGCAGCAATGCTCAGTGGAGTAATGTATCCATAGCGATATTCGACAAGACACAAAATATTGAGTTCTTCATTTTGAGAGATCAGCCATTTTACAAAATCAGTGTTGGAACTCTTTATAGCATTGTACCAGGTTTTGCCTGTGACAATAGCCCCTCTTTGCTTAAGCCATTCAGCGGCTTCAATCTGATTGTAGGTAGCGGTTGTTTCAATGGGTGGACCCCGCCAGGTAGAATAAGAGTTCGTCCCTTTTTTTCTAAAGGAGGGAATGTCAGATTCTTCTGGATATAATTTGTTCAGTGTATCGATATCACCGATTTTCAACGCTGTCCAGAATTCGGCAGGGTACAAATCTTGATGATTCTTGTCACCAGCGTTATCATTTGCGGCAAATGTGAAAGAGGTGCACAAAAAGAAGAGAATTAAAACTGACGGTGCTAATTCAGCTTTCAATTTCATTCAGTAGCTCCACTGATGTAGTATTAAACAACTCATTTTCCACGATAAAAATAGAATTCCTGTTCCTTACAATTGCTATACTGCCAATAGTCAAGTTTGCGAGCCTTATTTCCATCAACGTTTTCCATGCCTTTACTAGTACTGAGCTTCCAGTCATTTACCAAATTAAATTCCACTGTCAGCTCTCTCGCTCCAAAGATTTCAACTGTTTCGCTATTATCTCTCCAGCGCTGTTCGTTTTTCAACTTCCAGCGAACGCCGTCATCATAGGCTTCCAATGGTAGGATTACAGCTGAAAAGACATACTTCTTTGGATAAACTTTTACAAGAAGAGTCTGATTGCTCCCAGAGATTTTTCCTCTGATCACTGGAGCCTGTTGCCAACAATTGTTGTCGCGTTCAAACTCGATTTCAAAGGAAGAGCCATCCGGCAAAGTCAGCATTTCCCATGAAATCATGTCATCAGAGATACCTTTAGTTTTCCATTTGTAACTCTCAAGAGTTCCTGATATCTCATCCGTATCGGTCAGCTCACTGAAGAATTTCACTTTCAAAGTAAAGTACCTATGGTCACTTTCGTTATCCGAAAAATAACTCAAGTTGTCATTAGTATTTACAGATGACTCAGCAACTTTCACTTTGGGTTTCCACTCTACTGCCTGCTTATCGATTCTAGTTGTCTGCATTCTGGTGATCTTAGAAGCAGTTTCGTTTTTTACCTTCACTGCGTCCTCGCATCCGTGTGCAACTGCAAGGCTGGTCCAGGCGTAAGCTTTACAGAAATCTTGTTTTAAGCCCTTTCCATCTGCATATAGCGAGCCCAGGTGAAACTGGGAAAGTTCATTTCCTTGTTCTGCAGCCAGTCGATACAGATCCTCTGCTTTCTTCAGATCTTTTGGCACACCAGTTCCATACTCATACATGATTCCTAAATTGCCTTGAGCCATAACATTCCCGTGCCTGGCAGCCAGGGCAGCCCATTTAACAGCTGCCTCGGGGTTTTCAGGCGCTCCCTGCCCGGAGTAGTACATAACACTCAACATGTGCTCTGCAAATGCATTCCCCCCTTTTGCCAGCTTCAGATACCATTTCAGGGCGTTTTCATAATGCTGAGGAGTCTTGGAATAGTAAAAAAGATTTGCAAGAACAGACTGTGCTTTAGGAAAACCCTTTTCAGCTGCTCTGGTGCATAACTCAATAGCTTTTTTACTGTCATACATGACCTCATTACTGTATGTGTAAACTGTAGCCAGCAGATACAGAGCTTCCGGATCATTCTGTGTAACTGCTTTTTCATACCATCCGACAGCCTTTTTTATGTCTCTGGGCTGAACATAGCCATTCTCACAGAATAGACCCATTTTGCACTGAGCCCTGACATTTCCCTGCTCTGCACTCCTCTGAAACCAGACAAATGCTTCTTTAGTATTCTGTGAAGTTCCGCTGCCTGAATAGTACAATTCGCCCAGATAGTACTGGGCATCTGCCTGGTTCTTATCAGCAGCCTTTTTCAACCAATAGAAAGAGTCCTTGTAATACTTCCTGTTATTCTCCCCCTGTTGATAGTAAACAACTCCTAAGTCGGTCATTGCTTCCACGCTGCCCTTCTCGGCTTCATGCAATAGAACCTCACATGTTGTTGGCATGGAAAAAACGAACTCTGTATCTTGTTCACTATAATCTGCACTCGCAAACCCAGGCAGTTCCAAGTTGGCAGGATTCAATGCTCCTGTGTCAGGCGAAAATGACCAAAAGTTGGAGTTTAGGGAATGTCGAGTTGGGCCTAAAATCTGAATTTTGTTGTTAAGGGATGCGCATGTCCTTGAATTGCCTGCAACAACTTCACCAGTTACTTTTTCCCAGCGGATACTATCAGCACTTTTCCAAATATCGCTGCAAAGTTCGCCAGTGGTGCCCTTTTCGAAATGCCCACCATATCCACCAATCAGATAAATTACATCATTGAAGGTAGCTAAATATGGGGAAAATCTTTCGCCGAACGATGCATCTGAACAGGCCTGTTCCCATGAAACACCGTCAGCTGAACTCCAGACTTTACTAATTGGATTTCCTTCATCATTAATACCACCAGCTACTATAATTCTACCTGCCTTCGTGGTGCACCCGAATGAGCGGAATGGCTCGAAAGGAGCATTACTGCAGATGGAAACCCAGTTTATCCCGTCTGTTGATCTCCAGATATCGTTGAACAGGATTTTTCCGTCAGTTCCGCCGATTAGAAAAAGGGCGTCATTATGGACACATACACCAAAATCACTTCGTGGGCCAAAAGTGCTGTGTCTTGTCAGACAATTCCAGTGAAATCCATCGGCAGAAGACCAGACATCGTCGAGTTGGTTCCCGTTTTCATTACAACCGCCGATAACCACTAACCTGCCTTGAAAAATCACAGAGCAGTGATCATAACGCCGGGGGAATGTGAATTCGTCCGGGACAACTCCTTTCCACCATATCTTATACTTACTATCAAACTCAAAAAAGTTGACAGTATTCCCTTGGTCAATGTTTTCCATTCCTCCAAGTATCCAGAGCTTTCTGTTATATCCAATCATTGAAGCGTGGCTTTTCCCGAGTATGGGATCATTTATTTCAAGATAAGACAGGTATGCCTCTGGGAAATACGAGTTTTTTACTGATATGCTCTCTGATGATTGTGCGATTGCTTTCAATGCCGGTGGCTGTATGGCAAGTGCCTCATTGGTTTTCGCCTGAAAAATTTCATGTGTGGCAGAGAAGTATTTTTCGTACTCTTCGATTACCTTTCGTTCGTACTGATCTTTGTTATAGTTTGCTTTGTAAAACTCATACTCCTCTTTTGCTTTTCCATGCTGCCCTGTCTCCAGATAAATTTTTATCAGCAGTTCATGAGGGTGAGGATCGTAAGGAGTTTTTTGAACATAAGTTTTCAGCCCATCTATCCCTTTTTCAATTTGCCCGGTTTTATAAATGCAATATGCTAAGTCTACTTGTGTGTTCCCTTTTGCTACACTTGACAACACCTCAACAGCACATTCATAGCTGCCCATCCGGTAGTATGACTCTCCAAGAAACCATTTTGCAGTGTCAACTCCATAGTACCTATAATCCGGATAATTCAATGCTTCACGGAATGCTAAGCTGGCTTTTTTATAATCATGCAAGTTGAAATAGCAATTGCCTAGCAGGCACAGCTTGTATCCGCGAAAATGTTTTGGGTCAATTTTTTTTTCAAGCTCATAGCACATACTTGCAGTTTCATAAGAGGAGCAGCCGTGGAAGATCGATTCTCCCAAATTAAGCAATACAAGAACAATGCTTTTAAGCTTGAAGGAGAAGAAAAAGAGAATTGGAAGCATAATTAGGATTAAAACTTTCTTCTTCATTTTGCAGATACTTTCATTAGAAATCTTCCAGTTTATCCAGGCCAATCGGGCAGCGGGACTTGCCCAGGAACAGATTCCAGACATCAGAATGCGCCTGATGTTCTTCGTTCTCACCACCGAAAATGTACAGCCCTTTGAAACAGTGACCTGTCATATGGAAAAATCTGGGAGTGACTTCATCATTTCCCATCTTTTTCCATTCAACTCCGTCTGCTGTATACCAGACATCGCCCAGAGCTACAATCTGACCGCCTTCATCTTCACTTTCACCGGCCCCGCAGGTTAGCCAGAGCCGGTTGGCCATGAACTTAAGATCAGCGCGGTATCTTTTTGAGAACGGCGGGTCAACTGCTGATAGCTCCCAGGACGTTCCAAACTGGGAGGTCCAGATCTGGTTTGTCAGCCCGTCCTTGGATTTTCCGCCTATGATCCAGATCTTGCCAAACGCAGCTACGCAGCCAAAAGCTTCCAGTTCGGGAAAAGGCTTTTCCTGGTTCACCTGCTCCCATTTCACCCCATCGCTGGAGCGCCAGACATCATTGAAAACCCTCTCCTTGTCCCTTCCACCGATCAGGAATATCTCACCATGAATTTCGCAAAGACCGAATCCGTAACGGGGACTGAAAGGCGCATGCTCCAGAATGAGCTCCCATTTCTGTCCATATTTAGAGTTCCACACATCGTTGAGAACATTTCCCTTACCGTCTTCCCCACCTATTATGAACAGTTCGTTTTTGAAGCTAACTCCGCCATGACCATAACGCGGTGAGAACAAGTTTTCCGGTGGTATCCACACATGTTTCCAGTTGCTCTTGTCTTCAACGTCTTCCAGAACGCAGACTTCATTTACAGCTTCGCCATCATTTTTGCCCCCGAAAATCCAGAGCCTGTTTCGAAATCCAAGGACTAATGACTGACTTTTCATGCTCTCTGAAACATTTTCCTCGACTCTTTTGAACGGTCCCATCAGATCGAGATAATTCTGAGAATTGAATTCCGAACGACTGTTGCTGGTTGAAGCGCCTGATGAATTCTTTATAACTCCAGCATCCGTCTTGGCCTTTCGCACATCACCATATTTCTTCAAGATTTCCACTGCTTCAAAGTCGCTTCTGTCCTGTGCCAAAGCCAGGATAGTTTTTTTATCAGGCGTTTTGGCATTGACATCCGCGCCTTCCAGGATCAACTTTTTCATCAATGAATACTCCTGATTGACTACGGCTAGAGCCAGCAGTTCATTGCTGTTTAAAAGCTTCAACTCCTGCAAGAGTTTGATCATTGCATATGGATTTCCATTATCAGGAAAATACACCTTGTTCAGGAATGGCGCGAGGTTTTGAACTTTCATGTAGATGGAAGACCTGCTCAGAGGCCAGCCGCACATGTCGTAGTACAGCACTCTATACAGTCTTTTTTTCCTGCCGCTGTCCCCGTATGCCGCCAGAGCGTTGTTTTTCAACAGCAGTTTTACTGTACCAATGTCTCCTGAAAGCAAGGCAAAAGTGAAGGCATCCATTCCATAATTGTTTCTGTCCGATACAACAGCTCCTTTAGCGATCAGTTTTTCGACTATTTTGGAGTGGCCTGCCAGTGAAGCCAGCATCAATGCAGTTGTACCATTTACATCAATGGCATTTACTTCTACTGATGTATCAAGAAAACACTCTGTCATCTCCTCCATATCTGGTCTGGAGTATGGAGAAAAATTCAACGCCAGTGAATATGCAATTGCTTCGCTGTCAATAAATTTGAGATACTTGGATTTAGTCGAGAGATACAAAATTGCTCTACTGGCATCTTTATCAATCAGGTCACTGTCAGTAAGTTTTTCGCATGCCATCCACAGGGCGTTGACGTTCCTTCCACTGAATTTCAGCGCAGCTCCTTTATTCACCAGAAATTTTACAGTGCTAATGAGGTTACCACTGATGGCCCACTCCAGAGCTGAAATTGACCTGTCATTCCTTCCTTTGAAATTAACATCAGCTCCCTTCTCCAGCAAAAGAGATAACATAGTAAGGTTATTAACACTACAAGCAAGCGGCGTCCAGCCATCTTCGGATGCAACATTCAAATCTGCGCCCTTTTCGATCAGGTAGTTTACGATTTCAGGATCAGGTCTGTGCAGACGGTTTTCGTTCTCCCGGCTTTTGGAGTATAGGGAAGGCATCAATGCCAAAATGATCGGCGGACACTTGGCATACACAGTTTCATCAGGTTTGCCGACATCAGCCCCTTTTTCTACCAGAAGCTTGACCAATGAGATATCACCATGGCAGCAGGCAACATGCAGCGGAGTATAACCATACCAGTCAGTCTCATCAGGATTCTTTAACTCCATGATCTTGGTCTTGGCTTCTTCAGTCTTACCTAATTCGATTGCTGTAATGAGATCTGAAACAAGTGTGGGACTATCCCACTTCACTAGGCTCTGATGACTTTCAAGAAAAGTCGCTACATATGACCAGTCTGAAGAGTCCTTAGAAATTGATCCGTCCTTCAGCTTTTTATTTATCGTTTCCAATGGAGTGAGTTTTGAAAGTTTACTAGGCTTTTCTGGATCAGCTCCGTTATCCAGCAGCAGCTTGGCAAGGTCGGCATGCCCTTGTTCAATTGCTGTTATTAATGGCGTAACACCACCATGTCCATACAGATTTACATCAGCGCCATGTTTGATAAGCAAAGAGGCAAGAGCAGATTTCCCGTTTTGTGCTGCTTTTGCAAGAGGTGTATCCAAATTGCGGGCTCTGCAGTTAGGATCGGCTCCTTTCGAAAGAAGCAACTCCGCAATTTCCGGCTGATCATTTTCACATGCACAATCCAGCATTGTCTGCCCGATTCGCAGCTTGAGATTGGGGTCCATTCCTTTTGAGATAAGTTTTTCAACCAGGGTCAAACAATTTGGAAGTTTACGGAACATCAATTCGTCCAATATCCTGTTCAAAAAGTCAGTATCATGGGTAACGTCCAGACCACTGTCAATAATCAATTCTGCGGCTTTCCCGAAACTGCGTTGCAAAGCCTGCTGCAGAAGGAATAATTTTCCCGAGTTGTTCAGACTTTTGATTTCAGCCAAAATTCCACAGACCCTATCCTGATCCAGATTATGAAAAGCCGTATTGAGTTCATCCTTTACATTCTCATCAATCTGTAGGTCACTGATGGAATTCAAAACTACTTCCAGGGATTGGACAGAGTTTTTGGAACTGAACTCATATCCCTTTATCTTTCCATGCAGATTGTTCACACTCAGGCTGTACACCAGTCTGGAACTTCTATTCTGAGCTGCGGACAGTAAATAGATCTGAAAGAGAAAGGATAGAATCAGAAACAACATCGAAAGCATAACACTGCCTGCAACTCTAATAACTGAAACCGTCTGTGTTTTTGATACCATAGTACGCGTAAAAATATCGTGAATTGCTTGTTTTCGTTTTGTAAGTAAAACAGTCAGAAATGAAACCAGCATGCAAAAAACGAACAGTAGGGAAATTTGCATTAAAAACCAGCTCCAGAATTGAGGAAAAGCCAATGATTTTAATAGCAGCTTCCTGGGAAAGATCAAGAAACAGCTGAAAACGAAAGGTGCGAAAGCCCTGGCCGCAGACCGAATTATTCCAGGGAAGTTACGGTCTGCACTTAAAACTTGCAGCCTTAGTAGCCGTTTGCCAAGAGTAGCACGAGCTCCGGTACATTCCATTGCAGTGAAATAGAAGAAAATCATCAAGAGATCGAACAGGTACCATGACTCTCCAAAGAGTAACTTTAACCACCATTCTGGAATCAGTAGCACAATAAGCCAAATCAATGGTAGATCGATAAAATAGGCTAAAAGCCTCAGACCTAAACCAGTTGGTTCAGCTTTCACATCATTCTGTAGTGTATTTTCAGTCATGACTCTGCGTCGAATCTAATTGACGCCATGCGCCGCCTTTTTATATGGAGTATAACATTAATAGCGATAGACGAAAAGCGAAGCTCTGGTTACTGTGTATTGATTTTTTTTCGAAGCCTGTCACCTGGACAGTGTGATTCTCAGTGCACTGGATTAAGTCCTATGTGGTTAAAAAACTAAACACAACCTTGAAAGCCGTTTTTTCTGCTCGTGAAAAAAAGCCCCATGTTTCAGGGGCTTTTTTCAGTACACTAATTTCAAGATTAATCCGGTCTTCTAAGTCCCACTCCACACAGTAGCAGTAACAACTGTGTTACGGGGACTAAGAAGCCGTAAAATCTTCGCTGCGCTCAGATTTAACGGCTTCTAAGCCTCAGCAGTTTTCTCCTTCTTCGCAGTCTCGGTCTTCGTGGCGTCGACTTTGTACTGCTCCATCTCGGCGAGCTTCTTGTAGTAGGCATAGCGCTGTTTGGCAGCCAGCTCGGCTTCGGCGAAGAGGCGCTTGGCGTCGTCCGGGTGGGTCTTCTTCAGGGCCGAGAACCTGACTTCGCCTTCCAGGAATTCCTGATAGGACATGGTCGGTTCCTTGCTGTCCAGTTGGAACGGATTCTTGCCTTCCAGTGCCAGCAGCGGGTTATAGCGGTACAATGTCCAGTAGCCCGAGTCCACAGCCCTCTTTTCCTCGTCCTGGCTCTTGCCGAGTCCGGCCTTGATGCCGTGGGCGATGCAGGGGGCATAGGCGATCACGATCGAGGGTCCGGGGTAGGATTCGGCTTCCACGAGCGCTTTCACAGTCTGATTCGGATTTGCGCCCATGGCTATGGAGGCGACATAGACATAGCCATAGCTCATGGCCATCATGCCCAGGTTTTTCTTCACAGTGCGTTTTCCGGAAGCCGCGAACTTGGCGATCGCGCCCAGATTGGTGGATTTTGAGGACTGCCCGCCTGTATTGGAATATACTTCAGTGTCCATCACAAGCACATTCACGTTTCTGCCCATGGCCAGCACATGGTCCAGACCGCCGTAGCCGATGTCATAGGCCCAGCCGTCGCCGCCGAAGATCCAGACTGATTTGTCCGTGATGTAGTCCATCAGTTCCAGCACCTTGGCAAGTGTCTTAGCCTGGTCTCCGTTGAGCTTGCCTTTCAGCTTCAGCACTTCGGTCTTGAATTTCGCGGCATTTTCAAGGGACTCGGTGTCGATCACAGTCCACTTGTCCAGCGCTTTAGCAATCAGGGTTTTGGTGGTTTCGGGAATCTCGTACTGTCTGAGAGTTTCGAGATTGGTGCGCAGCTGCTTGCGGTTGGAATTGACTGCGAGCTTCATGCCGAAACCGTATTCGGCATTGTCTTCGAACAGTGAATTGGCCCAGGAGGGACCATGTCCGTTCTTATCCTTGGTGTAGGGCATGGTGGGGAAAGTTCCGCCCCAGATCGAAGAGCATCCGGTGGCATTGGCGACCATCATCCGTTCACCATATAACTGAGTCACGAGCTTCACGTACGGTGTTTCGCCGCATCCGCCGCAGGCTCCGGAAAATTCCATGTAAGGCAGGCAGAACTGGCTGCCCTTCAGGCTTTCGCGGGTTGTACCCTCCAGGGTGTTGTCAGGAAGATTTCCGAAAAATTCGGCGTTTTCGAGCTGGCCGTCTGTTCTTTCTTTCTCCACGTCAGCCATGGCAATGGCTTTTTTGGGGGCAGGGCAGACGTTTACGCAGGACTCGCATCCCTGGCAGTCTTCGGTGTATACCTGCAGCCGGAATTTGAGGCCTGTCTTGCTGGCAGGTTTGGTTTCGACCACATTAAATGTTTTGGGAGCCTTGGCCAGGTCTGCCTGTTTGACGAGCTTGGTGCGGATGGAAGCGTGCGGGCAGACAAAGCTGCAGCGGTTGCACTGGATGCAGTTTTCCGGAATCCAGTGCGGGACATAAGGTGAAACTCCGCGCTTTTCAATCGCTGCAGTGCCGGATTCCACGCCGCCGTCGATGGGCATGGCTGAAACCGGGATAGCATCGCCTTTAAGACGCATCACGGGCTCAATCACTTTTTTCATGAAATCCGTGGGCTTGTCAGGCAGCAGCTTAATGTTGGGAGCGCTTTTTTTGATGTCTTTGACAGTGGCCGGGATCTTGACTTTTTCCAGGGCGCTGACAGCGGCATCAATGCATTTCCAGTTCATTTCCACGATGTCCTTGCCTTTTTTGCTGAATTCCTTTTCTACCGCTTTCTTGATCAGGCTGATGGCTTCTTTTTCAGGAAGGATTTCGGAGATCTGGAAAAAGGAAGTCTGCATGACTGTGTTGATCCTGCCGCCAAGTCCCTGCTGCTCTGAAATTTTCCGGGCATCGATGTTGTAGAATCTGATCTTTTTGTTGATGATCGTTTCCTGCATTTCGCGGGTCAGGTTGTTGAAGGCTTCTTCGCCGGTCCAGGTGGAGTTGAGCAGGAATGTGCCGTTTTCCTGGATCCCTTCCAGGATGTCATAGCGGCCAATGTAAGCCGGATTGTGCAGGGCCACGAAATTGGGCCTGGTGACGTAATATGAGGAACGGATCTTTTCTTTTCCGAAACGCAGGTGGGAAATTGTGATGCCGCCCGATTTCTTGGAGTCGTATTGGAAATAACCCTGGGCATACATGTCCGTGTGGTCGCCGATGATCTTGATGGAGTTCTTATTGGCACCGACCGTGCCGTCAGACCCCAGGCCCCAGAATTTGCAGCGGCGCACGCTCTTCTGTTCAGCATCGATCTCTTCGGTGATTTTCACAGAGCGATGTGTCACATCGTCATTGATTCCGACTGTGAAATTGTGGAAACCGTCTTTCTTGAGATGCTGATAAACTGCGTTGACCATGGTGGGGGTGAATTCCTTGGAGGAAAGTCCGAAACGGCCGCCAATGATCTTCAGGTTGCGGCCAAACAGTGCAGCCGTGACATCCAGGAACAGCGGTTCGCCGAGTGAGCCGGGTTCCTTGGTTCTGTCCAGCACAGCGATCCTCTTGGCGGTTGCCGGGATGCAGTCGGTGAAATCCTTGACCGAGAAGGGTCTGTAGAGCCTCACGATCACTGCTCCGACTTTCTGCCCCTGTGCAGACAGATAATCGATGGTTTCCTGTACGATTTCAGCGCCTGAGCCCATGATCACGATCAGGTCTTCTGCGTCCTTGGCTCCGTAATAATCAAACAGGTTGTATTTTCTGCCGGTCTTTTCGCCGACTTTTTTCAGGTACTTTTTCACAACGCTGGGCAATGCATCGTAAAAACTGTTGACCGTTTCCCGGCCCTGGAAATAAACGTCCGGATTCTGGGCTCCGACTTTGATTCTGGGTTTGTCAGGCCTGAGTGCCGTATTGCGGAAGTCTTCGATATACTTCATATCCACCAGGGATTTGATGGTATCGTAATCGATCATTTCGACTTTCTGGATTTCATTGGAAGTGCGGAAGCCATCAAAGTAATGCAGGAACGGGATCCTGGATTCCATGGTGGAAAGGTGAGCCACCAGGGCCATATCCATGGCTTCCTGAACCGAGTTGGAGGCGAGCATCGCAAAACCCGTATTGCGTGCCGACATTACATCAGAGTGGTCGCCGAATATGGAAAGAGCCTGGCAGGCCAGGGAACGGGCGGAAACATGGATCACGCACGGCAGAAGCTCGCCGGCGATCTTATGCATATTGGGAAGCATCAGCATCAGACCCTGGGAGGCGGTGAAGGTAGTGGTCAATGCTCCGGCTGTGAGCGAGCCGTGAACCGCTCCGGCAGCTCCGCCTTCGGACTGCATTTCAATCACATCCACAATCTCGCCGAAAATGTTTTTCTGCCCGTGGGCAGCCCATTCGTCGGCGTTTTCACCCATTGTGGAGGACGGGGTGATGGGGTAGATGGCCGCAACTTCTGACAGCGCGTAAGCAATGTAGGATGCCGCGTGATTGCCATCGATGGTCTTGAAATCTTTTCCCATGTGTTCTCTCCTTATAATAAAGATTGGTACCGAATCTCCAACTCCATTCGCCTGAATTTTACAGCGACTGCCTTAAATAATCAAGTGAAATCTGTCACAAAGTGCTGTTTTAGTGGCTTTCAGAAGGTTCAGACTTTTTTGCGCTCATCCGCACTGATATTGATCACGATCTTGCGTGTGCGGGAAACCAGCACTGTGCCTTTATATGGACCTGGCGCTCTTTTGACGTTTTTAACTTCAGTGTAGGTCACGCTGACGCGGCTGGCTTTTTTCTGCTTGGAGTGCAGGGCAGCAAGCCTGGCTGCGAATTCCAGGTCTTCCTTGGATACTTCGTCAGAACCCGATTCGCGGCGCAGGATCGTGTGAGCGCCCGGGGTATGTTCGACATGGATAAAGTAATCATGCGGTGCCGCTTCGCCGAATGTCAGAAATTCGCTGGACGCGGAACTGCGGGCTACCAGGACTTCCCGGCCGCCAGGGGAGAGAAAAATCTGGAAATACTGGTTAGCGGACATCAGAATAGTTTAACAGGCTGGATGTGGCAAGGCAAAGGGGAGGAGACAGTATCCTCAAAAAAAAGTCCTGCACTTGCAGGACTTTAAAGACTTAACCGGATTACTAAATTTGATAGTGACTGCCTATCGGAAAAAAAATCGGGAGACTTAAGTTATGGAGATGAAATGGTTTTTTAAAAAAGGGGCAGTCAGCCCCTTTTTTAGACTCAATTTTTAACTTCTATTTCCAAGTAAAGTTGAGGCCGATGCCGTATGTCCAGTCAGAAACAGAGATGTCTCTTGAACCGCAGGGTGCAACTGCTGCGGTGGAGGGAATCAGGTCATTCACGTCTGCAGTGAGGTATTTACCCTCAAGAGAGATATTGAATGATTCTGAGACCAGATAAGCAAATCCGAGACGGGTAGAGAAACCCCAGACGCTGTCTGAGTAAATGGTGCCACTGGCTACTGGCTGGTAATGGACATTAAAGGACCCGGTACCGATGCCATAGAGAAACTGCCAGTTGTCGGCGAGATTGTGGAACCAGGTTGCTTCGATCAGCAGGGGATTGACTTCTCCCTTGTGGCTGTCTTTAGTTTCACTGTAAGTACCGTAAGAAAGATCGAGCAGGCAGTCCTTGGAGGGATACCAGCCGAAGCCGCCGCACACCAATGTACCGCGCATACTGCTTCCCGCTGCAGTCATGATATCGTCGGGCTGGTAACCATTGAAATTCAGGAACAGGGAATAATTGTGCTTGAAATTGTAGTCGAGATAGTTCTGCCTGGCCTCCAGGGCAACGAGGGAGACCAGTACGAGGAGAATCGTGAGAGTCTTCTTCATCCGTAACCTCCGATTTTTGGTTAACAGTATTATCCTGATTTGGAGCAGAACTGTCAAGCCATGCGGGGAGCGTTGATTATCGGTTTTTCGGAGAAAATGTAACCGCCAACCAAAATCACTGAAACTAGGTCTCAAGATTCAAGCTGATAATTCCGATATTCATACTGATGAAGAACAAATTTTATTTATTTTTTTTATTGATTTTCTGTACAGCTGTTTTTTCAGAGGAAGTTCCGGCATATCATCCGTCCTACAAACAGCTTCATGAACTGGTCAAACTCTCCGGCATCCCGGAACTCAGCAAATACATGGATGCAGACAGCGGGCTGACCAGTGCTGAGATGGCTCAGGCACTGGCTTCCATACTGATCAACCAATCCTATCTGGAACTCGATACACGAGAATCAGAGCGCAGACCTCTTTTCTTCAAAATGCGCAGTAAATTGCCGGAATTGAGGGAACTGACCGAATTTCTCAAGCTGGAATTGAAAGATTTCAGCATTGACTATGATTTTCTGGTTTCGGAATACGACAGACTCTCGCGCTGGGTGGCCGAAGATCCCGAGCTTGCGAGTGTTTCAAAAATGGAAGTAGTGACACTCGATCAAGGTACTTCCGAAACGGAAACCCAGGCTGAAGTAAATTCCGACCGCGAACAGGTGAGAGAGGAAACTGCCAGGGAGATCAAGGAAAAACTGACAGGTATCAAAGCAGAAGATGTACCAGTTCCAAAAAAGGATTATTCTCCCACCGGGAGTTTCAGACTGATAGAGATGCAGGGTACTGATATCCCAGCTGAGCGCTGGGTGAACACTTTCAGCTATCTGGTTTATAAAGATAACAATTCCAAAGCGGATTCGATAGATTCAGGATTCAATTGCTCTGAACTGATCTATTCTCCAAATGAGATTGTGAGCTACTATCTGGGTGCAGATCTGCTGGAAAAAGAAAAATCCGGCATCTATCGGCGTCATTACTCCACTGAAGCTGGGATGAAGATTCTTTCGAACCGTTTTGCGCGGAATTTCTTCAAATTCTCACTCGGATGCGAAGGCAAATTCTTCAGCCAGGGCTGGAACGGTACCAGGGTCGATTTGTACATGGCTTCCGCTTACTATGCTCCGGCCTGGAAAGGGACACAGCTTCTCAACAATATCCGTTATGTCACATGGGGGGGGCAGAATAAATTTCTGACTTCATTCGGGATTGAAGCGAAAATCTTCCATTACCCGCTGTATTTTCTGGGTGAAGCCAATCAGGACTTCCAAAGCGGGAATTACAACGTCATCAATACAGGAATTCGTTATAAGAGAAAGCATCTTAATACAGATCTGACCTTGGAAAATGACCGCAACAAAAACCGCAGGGCTGTCGGGGTCAACTTTTTCTGGGGATTCTAGAGAATCAGCATTTTTTTAATAGTGCCAGAAAAAATCCGTCCATTTCCAGAAATCCAGGCTTGATGAAGCAGGGAAATTTCAGATTCAGACGGTCCAATCTGTATTCCAGAGTTTCGATCCTGGCATCGATCTGGGAATTCAGGAATAGATTCAGCAGGTCGCCGGTCTCCTCTTTCGTATAAGTACAGACGCTGTAGAAAATCGCTCCACCCGGTTTCAGTAGATTGAAAGCCTGATCAAGCAGCTTTTCCTGGGTCTTCTGAAAATTCGACAGGTCTTTCTGCTGTTTTTCCCACTTGATTTCCGGATGCCTTCTGATCACACCCAGAGAGGAGCAGGGTGCATCCACCAGAATCAGATCATATCCGGGTTTCAGTTGATCAAGTCCGATGATATTTACATTGCTGAGTTTCATCCGCTGCAGATTCTCCCTGATCAGCGGAATTCTGTCAGGGAGATCTGTGGCAGTATAAACTTTCTCAGGACATTTCTGAGCGAGAAGTGTGACCTTTCCACCGGGAGCAGCACATAGGTCCAGCACTTTATCCGCGGAAAAAGTGGAGGCGATTTCAGCGATCAGCTGCGAGCCTTCATCCTGAAAATAGAATTTGCCTTGTGACCAGGCTTTTGAGTCAAGCAGATTTTTAGGTTCATTGTAGTAGTAAGCATAGGGCAGATGAGCCGGTGCGAGCCTGTATCCTTCCAGTTCCAAGGTTCTGGCTGTTTCACCTGTTGAACCTGGATCGAGCCTCAAAGTGTTTGGAGGCGGCTGGTTCAAGGTGTCCAGCACTTTCTCCCAGTCAGGGAAGGCGCTCTGCGTAGCCCTGATGATCCACTCAGGGAATGAATATAAAAGGGAGTTGTAGTTGGATTCTTTAGGTCCTGGCAGCGAATCCCGGTAATCCGGCCTGAGTACAGCTTTACGCAAAACCGCATTCACGAATCCCGCGCTTTTTCTGGATTTTTTCTTGGCTTTCTCCACTGCCGAAGAAACGACCGCACCTGGATGCGAACCTGTGGTGAAAAAATGCTCGGCCAGAGCTGAAAGCATGATTTCTCTGATCTCAGGTTGGATATTGGCATACTTCTGCCCGGAAATTTTACCTACCAGGAATTCCAGGGTGTTTCTGCGGCGGACGGCTTCGATGGCAACTCTTGAATTGGAGATCATAACAGCCGTCAGTGCACGAACAAGTCGAAAATATTGCCCAGCATGCTGGTATCTGCTTCGTAGAATTCCGTGTAATGGCAGTTCTCGCAGGTCACTGTGGAAAAGCGCCGGCCTTCCACTTCAAAGAGCTTTCCCCAGTAGCTTCCGGAAGCGCGGATTTCCCCGACTTTATAAGCAGTATTTCCGCATTTGGGGCATTTGTAATTCAGATTGTCCATAGCTATCTCCTTGGAACCTTAAATTTTTAAAACTGTGTTTCAGGGAATCGCCTTGGCCACCACTTCAAAGGCATTCGCGACTGCGGAGCAGACCTGGTTAATATCCTTGTCAGTATGCCTGTAGCAGACATAGCCGTGATGGAACGGCTGCATGAATACTCCGGCCCGCACCAGCTCGGTGTAGAACAGGTTGCGCCTGTCGCGGTAACGTTTATCCTCTTTCTTATCCGAATCCTTGAAGAAGGTGAAGAAAGGCATCGGATCAAGTCCGGAATAGATGGCCTTAACACCGGTCTTGTCAATGGAGGCAAGTGCCGCGTCGCGGATTTTCCGGCCATTGGCATGCACAAGGTCCAGGGCCTTCTCCCTCTCCAAAAAGTTGATCGTGGCGATGGCAGCCACCATTTCCATGCTGTTGGGGAAAAAGGTGGAAGAGACGAAGACATGCTTGTCCTCGAAGCTCTGCATGATTTCGCGTTTGCCGACAACCACTGAGATCGGGTAGCCGTTGGCCATGGCTTTGCCGAATATCGCCATGTCCGGGGTTACCCCGTAATATTTCTGGGCACCGCCCAGGCTGAAGCGGAAGCCGGTGCGGATCTCGTCAAAGATCAGGACAATCCCGTTCTGTTTCGTGAGTTCGCGCACCTTGTTCAGAAAGTCGTTCTTCGGCTCCTGGATCGGCTCATTGAGCTCATGGTCTATGGGAGTCATGATCACTACTCCCACATTGCCTTTGTAGAGTTCGATCTTGGCCTTGAGCGAGTCAATGTCATTGTAATGGAAGGAATCCACATCCTTGTAACAGTTGCCTGGAATGCCGTTCTTGACTGCAATCGCCCAGTCGTGCCAGCCGTGATAACCGCAGCGCAGGATCATGTCTTTACCTGCATGGGCTCGGGCCACGCGTACTGCGGCAGTGGCAGCGTCTGATCCTGTCTTGACCGGAAAACTCATTTCAGCGCAGGGAATGTGCTTCCTCAGCAGGGCGAGCAGTTCGGTCTGATGCGGCTGGGCCAGGTTGAAGCAGAAACCGTCTGCCTTGATTTTATTGATCACTGCATTGTCGATTTCCTCTTCCCTGTGGCCAATGATGATCGGGCCATAGGAGGCTAGCAGATCCACGTACTCGTTGCCGTCAACGTCAGTGATCCGTCCGCCTTTGCCGCTTTTGATGAAAACCGGGTATTCTCCCGGAATGAAATTCTCAGGTTTCCTGATGCCAACGACTCCGCCAGGGCAATATTCCTTGGCAGCCTCGAACATCTTAAGCGACTTATCGATTTTGAGTTTTTTGCTCATCGATCCCCCTTAAAGCTGTAATTATTGGTTCAATGATATTACTAAACAGAGATGGTTACAACTCGGATTCTGGTGCAGTCTGTGATGTTTTAAATTCCCTCACCAGCGCTTCCGCCAGTTCCTTTGACCTCTCGAATGGGTTGAAGATCTTATCGCTCCTGACATCTCCCTGGCCGCCTACACCCAGATAGGGAAGTCTGGGCACCTTCACGGTCTTCATTCCCAGCAGATTCGCGAAATCGTGCAGATACTCCAGCACCTGAAGAGGATTCGTATACTCAGCCACGCCGACCAGGCCGCACGGTTTATTCTTAAAACCGGCTTCAATGCCGCGGGTCCCGGCTGATTCAAGAGAGAAAAACAGGGCGATGATCCGCTCGATCAGGGCCTGGAATTTAGTCGGAGGACCTCTGAAATACAGGGGCGCGCCGATCACCAGCGCATCCGCCAGTTCGATCTTCTGCAGAACTCCGGCTACGTCGTCTTTGATGCTGCATTCATATGGATGACCAGCACAGAAGCTTGAACATACTACCCTGCAGGGGCTGACGTCAAGATCAGACACCTGGATGATTTCAAAAGTGGATGGTTCGATTTCCCTGATCTCGCTGATCACCTGATTTACCAGCAGATTCGTATACTTGTCCCTTCTCATCGACCCTACAATCCCAAGAATCCGCATCACAGACACCCCGTTTCTTTTAACCTGAAAACTTGCAGCGCCTGCTTCAGTTTTTTCAGGCTGATCCTGGTGTCAATGCAGGGACCTTCCGGCTGACGGATGAAAATTCCGAACAGCGGGGTATCAAGTTCGCAGAGACCCTGGCTCAGGTCATATTCGCAGGCTGCGGCTATGATCAGATCCGGTTTGAGCTCTGCCGTGATTTTTCTGGCAAACCTGCCTCCTGAAGCGATTGCCAGCATGAAACCAAGCTGTTTTTTCAGTACTATGATCCTGCCGAGATCGCAGTTTCCACAGTTTGTGCAGCATTTCAATCTGAAGAGCAGGCGGTGCGGACATTCCGAGTCCTGAAGGCAGCTTGGCAGCAGGACCAGAAGCCTGTTTACAGGCAGCCTGTTCTGAAATTTCCTTGATATCAGCAGATTATTGAGCTTCACGAATCCCCGCCTGACTGTGAATTCATCTATGGACAGAACTCTTGCAGCTGAGAGTGACAGAGGCAACAGTAATTTGAATACTCCGGAAATCTTCATCCCAGCACAGTCCCCTCGATTTTATAGCCGCAGACAAAAGCCCAGGCTTCGGTTTCCTTTTTACTCGGCATCTGCAGCTTCAGTATTTCCAGCACTCCGCTTCCACAGGCTACCAGCAGGTTTTCTTTCTGAGCGCTGAAAACAAGGCCGGGCTGATGTGGTGATTTTTCGCTGGAATGCACGCGGGCCGCCGTAATCTTGAGCGGGCAGCCGAGATAGTTCGTGAAGCAGCCGGGCCATGGGGTGAGCGCCCTGATCTGGTCATTGATCTGCTGGGCAGAGCGGAAAAAATCGATGATCCCGTCTTCTTTAATCAGAAGCGGCGCATGAGTGGCCAGGCTCTCATCCTGTTCACGCGGTTGAATCTTCCCGGTTTCAAAAAGATCCAGGGTTTCCAGCAGCATCTTTGCTCCCATGCGGCTCAGACGCTCTTCCAGCACAGGCCTGTATTCGATCGGAGAGATCTCCACTTCCCGCTGAAGCAGGATCGGACCGGCATCCAGCTTTGAACTAAGCTTTATGATACTCACTCCTGTCGTTTTATCGCTGTTGAGCAGTGCATAGGCGACCGGGGAAGGGCCTCGGTATTTTGGCAGGAGCGATGGGTGAAGGTTGAGAAATCCGAATCCAGGCCGCTTGAGCAGCCAGCCCGGGACAAAAAAGCAGCTGGCCACCACTATACCTGCGTCCAGGTTCCGGAACATTGACTCCATGGAACGATCCAGTTTTTCCACCTGATGAACCGGTATTCCATGGGATTCTCCCCAGATTTTCACCGCAGGCTGCTGCAGTTTCATGCCGCGGCAGGCAGGGCGGTCAGGCGACGTGGCAATGAAGGTAATCTGATGGTTTTGATGCAGCGCTTCCAGGGATGGGATTGAAAATTCAGGGTTACCGAGAAAGGCAACCTTCATTTCTGGGATGCTCCTGTCTGTTTGAGTTCCCTGAGTCTCTTTTTCAAGAGATTGAATTTGGTAGTCCCGACATGATCTATGATCAGAACTGCGTTGAGGTGATCCACTTCGTGCTGGACCACGCGGGCTTCCAGTCCCTCTGCATATCTGTCCACCATCTGCTCCTGACAGTTGCAATATGTGTATTTGATCATTGTGGGTCGTTCGATCTCGGCTGTGATCTCGGGAAAGGAGAGGCATCCTTCCTCATACACGTTGCTTTCATCTGATGTCCAGTAGATTTCAGGGTTGAAGAGCATCTCCGGTTCTCCGCCCCCTTCCTTCAAATCCATCACTATAATCCGCAGATTCTTTCCGATTTGAGGGGCTGCCAGTCCGACTCCCTTGGCTTCGTGCAGAGCAAGAATCATCTCCCTGGCCAGGTTGATTTCCTCTTTGGTGATCTTCGCTGGCTCGGATTTCTGCCGCAGCGACGGGTTGCCGTATACTTTTATTTCCATGGCATTGTCCTTGGAATGGATTTACGGGAATATTTTAGAGCGGAATCATCAATTTTGCAAACGCACAGAGTAGACTAAGAGCCTCTAAAAAATGTTTACCCCAGCTACAGCGTAGAAAAAATTTTATAAGAGGCTCTAAGCCTCAACAGGTCGAATCACTGCGGTTCTATTTGTATTTTCACGTTTCCAGGCAGGTCATCCAGAAATCCATTCAGCTCTGCGCTGATTTTCTGATAATGATCCTCTGGGATCGAAAGCAGGCATTGAAATTCGTTACCGCTTTTTGGGCCTGGGTATTCGGGTAGGAAAAAGGCTTTCCCACTTGTCAGTTGATCAAGTCTGATTTTAAGTTCTGAAACAGAGGCAGATTTTCCGGCCTTAGTGATGACTTTCAGCAGATAGCCAAACGGCGGGTAGTTGATTCTCTTCCTGGAGGACAGTTCCTGTTTATAAAATCTGGTCGGATTACCTGAAAATTGCCCTTCCCAGCATTTATAAAGCAGATTCTCCGCATCGAGGAGTTTGAAGAAAACATAGATTGAGCGGATTTTTTTCTGCTGCAGGAGAAGAAAACAGCGGCGCATGGTCTGGAAAAACTTTTCGCTGTTCTGATAATTATTCTGCAGCAGCAGAATGTCCGGGTGCAGGAGTGCCAGAATTTCACAGTTGCTCCTCTGAGGAAAGTAAATATTAAGAGGTGTGATCAGTACCCTGCTTTTACTGTCTACCGCCAGATCTGAGGAATCAATGATCTGAATCGGATATTCTCCGCCCAGTTTTTTTTTAAGGAGATCCGCGATTTTTTCCCTGCCCCCTGAACCGAATCTGAATGACGAAGCACCGCAGCCAGGACAGGAATTAAGTTCGCCTCTGCAGTCAGGACAGAATATGATGGAACGGTCGAAATGCAGCGGAATTCCGCATTTCCCGCAGCGCATCAGTAATCCACATTTTCCACAGATAACAGACCTGATGTATCCGCTTCCGGGAAAAAGTATTTGAGAATGCGTCCCTTCAGGAGCTGATTTGATCCTGTGGATAAGCTCTTCGAAAACTATATTGTTAATAACATTGGGAGACAACGACAATCTGAAATCTTCCGCTATTTTATCCACAGGTTGTGGATAACCTGTGATTAATTTGTGTGTAACTGTCTGGAACGTGGCAGCTGATGGGCTGCAGGATGAAATTATCACCTTCGCTCCCTCGATTTCCCTGCGCAGTCTGGTCACTTCCGAGGTTCTGTAGCAGAGCCTGCTTTCTTCCCGATGCTGGGCAGACTCTTCGTCAAAGACCAGGAATACGCTTCCGGTCTTGACAGGCGCGAAGACAGCCTGCCTTGTGCCGATAATCACTCTGGCTGACCCAGCCAGGATTTTTTCCCATTCCAGGTACTTTCTGCCTGGAGGCAACTCACTGTGCAGCACCGCAAGCCCGGCCTGGACTGCAGAGAGCCTTTTCACCCAGAAATCGATCTGAGACAGATGAGGAAGAAGCACAACCACGGACAGGCCTCTCTCCAGAAATTTTTCTGTAGCCCGCAGATAATTTCCGGGTTTACGGGTTTCATCTATGAAAAGCAGTTCATCGGCAGAACACAGTCTGTCTACGATTCCGCTGTCGCAGAAACCCATTTCTGCTTGTTGCAGTTTCTGATTGACAGCGGATTTCCTCTTTGGCGGAAATTTAATTCCCAGGGCCATCACTGCAAATACCATCCCCAGGGAAGTGAAATGAGTCATTGACAAACGGGTTGCCAGTTCGATCAGTGAGGGAGTAAAGAATGGGAATCTTTCTACTGTCTCTAAAATCACTTCCGCGTCTTTAAAAGAGCGCTGGTGAATTTC